>CAMJTZ010000095.1 GCA_946408865.1 uncultured Clostridia bacterium | reverse complement strand
CCTCCGTTATGATCGACGCTTCCTCCAAACCCTTTGAAGAGAACATCGCCCTGACTCGTCAGGTTGTCGAATACGCGCATGACCACGGCGTTGTGGTTGAAGCTGAACTGGGCACGCTGGCCGGCGTGGAAGACGAAGTTTCCGTCGAAGCCGACAAGGCCATGTACACCCATCCCGAAGAAGTGGTTGAGTTCGCGACCCGCACCGGATGCGACTCCCTGGCGATCGCCATCGGCACCAGCCACGGCGCCTACAAGTTCAAGCCCGGCACCAAGCCCCAGCTCCGGTTCGATGTGCTGGAAGAGTGCTCCAAGCAGCTGCCCGGCTTCCCGATCGTGCTGCACGGCTCTTCCTCCGTTCCGCAGGAATTCGTGAAGATCATCAACGAGTACGGCGGAAATATGCCCGGCGCTATCGGCGTTCCGGAAGAACAGCTCCGTCAGGCTGCGCGCAGCGCGGTGTGCAAGATCAACATCGACTCCGACATCCGCCTGGCGATGACTGCCACGATCCGCAAGTACTTCGCGGAGCATCCGGATCACTTCGATCCCCGTCAGTATCTGAAGCCCGCCCGTCAGGCTGTGCATGACATGGTGGCGCACAAGATCGTCGACGTGCTCGGCTGCGACGGCAAAGCCTGATCCGACAGCATACGATCCCTATCACGGCGCTGAAGCTGAAAAAGCTTCAGCGCTGTTTCTTTCCGCCGATCCGGAAAAACGGAAGGAAGACAGTGTTATTGTTGCGAAGGAAAGCGGAAAAGAGTAAAATAAATTCATTCTGAAGAAAACGGGAGGGAACAGCAAGTGTACCCCATTGTCAGAAAAGAAGAACTGAACGAAACCACCACGCTGATGGAAATAAAAGCCCCGCTGGTAGCCAGGAAGGCAATGCCGGGCCAGTTTATTATTTTCCGCATCGATGAGGAGGGCGAGCGCGTTCCCCTGACGATTGCGGGATATGACCGGGAAAAGGGTACGGTAACGATTATTTTCCAGCGCGTCGGATATACGACGGAGAAGCTGAACACGCTCAACGAGGGGGACGAGCTGCTGGACTTTGTCGGCCCGCTGGGCGAGCCGAGCAAAACAGAAGGAATTCGGCGGGCGGCCGTGATCGGCGGCGGTCTGGGCGTCGCGATCGCCTATCCACAGGCCAAAGCGCTGCACGAAGCCGGGGCTGAGGTTGACCTGATCGTCGGATTCCGGAACGAGCACCTGATCATCCTGAAGGACGAGCTGGAAGCCGCATGCACGAACCTGATCATCATGACGGACGACGGAAGCAACGGCAACAAGGGATTCGTGACCCAGGCGCTGGAGAAACAGATTCAGGCCGGGCGCGGCTACGATACTGTCATCGCGATCGGGCCGCTGCCGATGATGAAGGCAGTCAGCGAAATGACCCGGCCGCTCGGGATCAAAACGATCGTGAGCATGAATCCGATTATGATCGACGGAACAGGGATGTGCGGCGGATGCCGGCTGACCGTCGGCGGCGAAACGAAGTTTGCCTGCGTCGACGGGCCGGACTTTGACGGACACCTGGTCGATTTTGACGAGGCGATGGCACGCGGCCGGATGTTCCGGCCGGAAGAGACGCAGGCGCGCGAAAAACACATCTGCAGAATCACCGGGGAGGCGAGATGAACATGCCGAATATGTCGCTTGTAAAAAATCCCATGCCCGAGCAGGAACCTGCCGTACGGGCCGCCAACTTTAAGGAAGTCGCGCTGGGATACACCCGGGAAATCGCGATGGAGGAAGCGGACCGCTGCCTGCACTGCAAGAACAGTCCGTGCGTCAGCGGCTGTCCCGTGAATGTGCCGATCCCGGACTTTATCCAGAAGATCAAGGAAGGCGATCCGGTCGGCGCGTACGCTGTGATCCGGAGCCAGAACGCACTGCCCGCCATTTGCGGACGGGTATGCCCGCAGGAAAGCCAGTGTGAAAGCAAATGCGTACGCGGCATCAAGGGCGAGCCGGTCGCGATCGGCCGTCTGGAGCGCTTCGCCGCGGATACGGCGATGGCCGAAGGTACCGCGCAGAGTCCGAAGAAAGCCCCCTGCGGAAAGAAGGCGGCCGTGATCGGCAGCGGCCCCGCGGGACTGACCTGCGCCGGAGAACTGGCAAAAGCCGGATGGGACGTTACGATCTATGAAGCGCTGCACACCGCCGGCGGCGTCCTGATGTACGGTATTCCGGAATTCCGGCTGCCCAAGGCGCTGGTGGCCCGCGAGATCGAGACGCTCCGACAGATGGGCGTGAAGATTCTCACGAACGCCGTGGCCGGAAAGGCCTTTACGGTCAGTGAACTGCTGGAGGAAGGAAACGACGCCGTTTTCATCGGCAGCGGCGCAGGCCTGCCGAACTTCCAGAAGATTCCCGGGGAAAACCTGTGCGGTGTCTATTCCGCCAACGAATTCCTGACCCGCCTGAACCTGATGAAAGCCTACACATTCCCGGAACACGACACGCCAGTGAAGATCGGCAGCCGGGTAGCCGTCATCGGCGGCGGCAACGTTGCCATGGACGCGGCGCGGTGCGCAAAACGCCTGGGAGCGGAAGTGACAATTGTTTACCGCCGGAGCGAAAAGGAAATGCCCGCACGGGCTGAGGAAGTCCATCACGCCAAGGAAGAAGGCATCGTATTCAAAATGCTGACGGCGCCGACTTCCATCGAAGGAGACGAAAACGGATTTGTCAAAGCCATGAACTGCATCGAAATGCAGCTGGGCGAGCCGGACGAAAGGGGCAGGAGACGCCCTGTTCCGGTGGCGGGAAGCGAATTTCAGCTTCCGGCTGAAACCGTTATCGTCGCGATCGGCAACAGTCCGAACCCGCTGATCAAGAAGACCACGCCGGATCTTCCCACGGAAAAATGGGGAGGCATCCAGGCGGACGAGAACGGACGCACCGGCATGAAAAACGTATACGCGGGAGGAGACGCCGTGACCGGCGCCGCGACCGTGATCCTGGCGATGGGCGCCGGGAAGAAGGCAGCGGCCGCCATCCTGGAGGATCATCCCGACTGACGGGGAGGACAGAGTACCCATGACATTCGCCTTTGACGACCATTTTGCCATGTTTGACATCACTCCGGTGGAGAACCAGTTTATTCTGGAATACCTGCCCGGGGCAAAGGGCGAATATGTCAAAGTATACCTGTTCGGTCTGCTGTGCTGTTACCACCCAAGAAAAGAAACGGATCTGAACACGATCAGCCGGGAACTCGGCATGAGCGAGGAAGAGATTCTGGCGGCGTTCCGATACTGGGAACGCCGCGGGATCGTCCGGCGGATCGCGGACAATCCGCCTGCCTGGGAATACATCAATATCAAACAGAAGAGTCTTGTGAACGACGACGGACCGGATCCGGAATATGTACGCTTCAGCCGCGAGATTGAAAGCAGCTTCGAAGACGTACGTGATTTTCACGGATCCGAAATTGCTGCATGCTACGAGTGGAAAGAGGAGATGAACCTTTCCACGGAAGTGATCATCATGCTGCTCAAATACATGAGCCGGACACGCGGAAAAAGCTTCCGGATCAAAGACGCGGAAAAAGTGGCGATGCGGCTGGCAGACGAGAAAGCCTATACCGCGGAAGACGCGGAAGCGGTGCTCGCACGCGACGAGACGACAACCGCCGGATTCCGGAAGGTGCTGCGGAAAATGGGGATGCGCTTCAATCCTTCCGATGCGAATATAGCACTGTACCGCAAATGGACGGGAGAGTGGCATTTTACACAGGAGGCCATCGAGGAAGCCTGCGACCGGATGGGGACGAGCGCGCCGAGCCTGGGTCTGCTCGACGCGATTCTGGAGACTACCTACCGCAGCAAAGGAAAGAAAGGACAGCTCGGAAAAGAAGACCTGGCTGAAACCGAAAAACACCGGAGCGATCTGAAGGCCGTGCTGACCGAACTGGGCCAGTACGGCGCACCGACGCCGTCACAGCAGAAACTGTATGCGCTGATGCTGGAGAAATATCCGCAGGAAATCATCCTGCTGGCCGCAAAGGAGTGCGCCGCGAAACAGAAGCGCTTCGACTCGGTTATGAAGCTGCTGGAAAGCTGGCAGGAGCGCGGGTTCACGGAAGCGGAACAGATCCGGGAGCATATCAGCGCGTTCCATGAAAAAGAAGAATTCCTGACGAAGCTGCGGTCGAAATGGGCCGGACGGGATACGGATATCGGACAGAAAGCCATGCAGCTGCTGGACCGGTGGGAGAACGGACTCGGATTCAGCCGGGAAATGATCTCGCTGGCGGCGGATATGGCGTTCGAAGCGAAACGGCCGGCGGCATACATGGACAGGACGCTGGAAGCGTGGGCCGCGGAAGGAATCCGCACGCCGGAGGCTGTGAAGCAGAGCCAGCTGGCGCACGCCGAAAAGGCGCAGGCGCAGACCGCGGGAAAGAACAGCGCGAGAAATACCGTAAACGCGCAGCGGTATGGGCAGCGCGATTACGACAATGAACAGCAGGAGGCTATGCAGCGGATGATTTCCTCGATGAATGTTTCCGGAAAGGAGAGCGGGAAGGATGCGTGAAGACCTGCTGAACGAGCTGGACGCGGAATACGCTGCACAGCGAAACCGGAATGAGCAGGAGGAAGCCGACCGGCGGGAAAGAATCCGCAGAGAGTTTCCGGAGATCAGCCGGATGATGGCGGAACGGGAGAATCTGATTTTCGGAACCATCCACAGGATGCTTGACGGGAACGCGGATACGGACCGCCTTGAGGAACGGATGAAGGCGGCAAACGACGAGATTGCCGCCGCGCTGAAGGCGAACGGACTGCCGGAGGATTATCTGGAGCCGGTATGCCGATGCGCAATCTGCCGGGATACGGGTTACACCGGCGAGCTGATCAAAGAGCCGTGCGAATGCCTTCTGAAAGCCTATCAGGAAAAAATCCGCGAGCGGATCGGCCTCGGGAAAAACGCGGATGAAACGTTTGAAAAATTCAACGCCGGAATCATTCCGGAGACACAGGTGCAGCCGGGGATCACACAGCGCCAGCTGACCGAACTGGCGAGACGGCAGTGCGAGGAATGGGCGGACGCCTGGCCCGAAGCAGCCACAAGAGACATTCTGCTGAGCGGGAAGAGCGGACTGGGAAAGACCTTCCTGATGCGGGCGATGGCCGCGAGGCTGATCGAGCGCGGGGTCAACGTGCTGATTGTCAGCGCCTATACTTTTCTGCAAATGGCGCGTAAGAGCTACTTTGACGGTGAATGCGGCGTGCGGGAACTTGAAGAGATTCCCGTGCTGATGCTGGACGATCTCGGCAGCGAACCGCTGATGCAGAACATTACAGTGGAGCAGCTTTTCCAGCTGATCAACGAACGGCAGAGCCGCGGACTTTCCACGGTCATCAGCACGAACCTGACGCTGAAGGAGCTGCGGGAACGCTACACGGAACGGATCGCTTCACGGCTGAACGACCCGCAGAACTGCCGGATTATCCTGCTGGAAGGCAACGACCTTCGGAAGACGGAAAGGTGAAATATGAATATCCAGATCTACGCCGGGAAAAAGAACTTCGACACGCAGAAGGCGGAACGCTATTTCAAGGAGCGGCGGATTCCCTTCCAGAGCATGGACCTGAAAAAGCATCCGCTCGGGGAGCGGGAAGTGCGGCTGATGCTCGACGCGATCGGCATGGAAAAACTGATCGACCGCGAGGACAAAAAGGTGAAGGAACACCCGGCCTGCTACTACGACCGGGCGGAACTGCTGATTCCCGCGATCCGGGAGAATCCGTGGATGCTGAAAACGCCCATCGTCCGGAACGGCAACCGGGTGACAAGCGGATACCAGCCTGAGATCTGGGATACATGGGAATAAGTTTGCGTTTTTGACAGACGAATGATATAATTTCTGCCACATAAGAAGGAAGAGGCGACAGACGATGCAGAGTATGACAGGATGCGGAACCGGACGGGTGCAGCGGAACGGATGGGAAGTCACCGCCGAAATCAAATCCGTCAATCACCGCTTTCTGGATCTGGGGCTGCGTCTTCCGCGGAATATCGCCTTCCTGGAACCTGTCGTCAGGGAAGAAACCGGAAAAACGCTGAAACGCGGGCATGTGGACGTTTTTCTGACGGTGCGGAGCACGGAAAGCTCTGCGGTGCAGATCAGCGTGGACGAGGAACTGGCCCGGCAGTACTGCGAAACCGGGAAAGTTCTCGAAGGAACGATCGGCGCGGAGTATGACATGAGCGTCAGCAAACTGCTCGCCATGGAGGGCGTCGTTACGCTGACAGAGAAAGAAATGGACCAAAGTCTGATCAGCGCAATGTGCGCGGAAGCGCTCCGGACCGCACTGGAGCAGATGACGGTCATGCGCGGGAAGGAAGGCGCGCACCTGAAGGAGGATCTCCGGATTCACCTCGACGCAGTGGCTGAACTGCGGCTGAAGGTGCTTGAACGGGCGCCGAAAGTTGTAACCGAATACCGGGAGAAGCTCGGGGAGCGGCTGAAGGCGCTTCTGACCGAGGGCGTGGATCCGCAGCGGCTGGCACAGGAAACGGCCATCATGGCGGACCGGTGCGCCATCGACGAGGAGCTGTCCCGCCTGGAAAGTCATATTGTCCAGATGCGCAGTTTTCTCGAAGCGGAAGGCGAGACCGGCAAGAAAATGGATTTCCTGATCCAGGAAATGAACCGCGAAGTGAATACGATCGGGTCCAAAGCCCAGGATGCTGAGATCGCAAAATATGTGGTGGACCTTAAGAGCGAGATTGAAAAACTGCGGGAACAGGTTCAGAATGTGGAGTGACAGCGATGAAATTCATTAACGTAGGTTACGGGAACATGGCGGCAGCACACAGGCTGATCGCCGTTGTTTCCCCGGACGCGGCTCCGGTACGCCGGCTGATTCAGGACGCGCGGGACGCGGGGCATGTGATCGACGCCACCTGCGGACACAGAACGCGCGCGGTGCTGGTGACCGATTCCGAACACGTGATCCTGTCACCGCTGCTGCCGGAAACCATTGCGGCACGGATCGACGGGAAGGCTGAGGAGAAGGAAATATGAAAGAAATCCGAAAGGGAATGCTTCTGGTGATCTCAGGGCCCTCCGGCGCGGGGAAAGGTACGCTGGTAGCGAAATTGCTGGATCAGGATCCGTCTTTCGCCTTCTCGGTCAGCGTGACAACGCGGGGACGGCGGGAAAATGAAATCGAAGATGTAC
>CAMJTZ010000094.1 GCA_946408865.1 uncultured Clostridia bacterium | reverse complement strand
TGATCAGGCTTCGGTATTTCCACGCCTTCCGCATCCAGAAGCATCAGTACGCGTTCCAGTCCCATGCCGAATCCGACGGCAGGAATGTCCTGATCTCCGATTTCCGCGACCAGGTTGTCATATCTTCCGCCGCCGCAGACTGTCAGTTTACCGTCCTTTGTTTCTGTAATCAGCTCAAATACCGTCTTTGTGTAGTAATCAAGTCCACGCACAATCCGGCTGTTGATCCGGTAAGGAATTCCGGCCAGACGAAGACAGTCCTGCAGCTGCCCGAAGTGTTCTCTGCATTCGTCGCACAGAAGGTCGAGCATGCTTGGAGCGTCTTTTGTCAGTTCCTGGCACTTTTTCTCTTTGCAGTCCAGTACACGCAGAGGATTGCGGTCAAATCTTTCCCGGCAGGTATCGCACATCCGGTCTATCCGCCCTCCGAGAAATTCTTTCAGGCGGCTGTGATAAACCGGCCGGCACTTCGGGCATCCGATACTGTTGATCTCAACGCTCAGGTTTTTTACGCCCAGATCCTGCAACAGGTGATATGCCAGCAGAATCAGTTCAGCGTCAGCCGTCGCTTCCTTTGCCCCGAAGCATTCCATTCCGAACTGGTGGTGTTCGCGCAGCCGTCCGCTCTGCGGATTTTCATAACGGAAAATCGGCGCGTTAAGATAATACATCTTGCAGGGGAGCGCGTCAGCGTACAGATTATGTTCCAGGAAACACCGCACAGCGCCTGCCGTTCCTTCCGGTTTCAGTGTAATGGAACGTTCACCTTTGTCCCGGAAAGTGTACATCTCTTTCTGAACAATATCGGTCGTATCGCCGACGCCGCGAAGAAACAGTTCTGTATGTTCGAACACAGGGGTCCTTACTTCGCGGTATCCAGCCAGCGCAGCCGCGCTGCGCATTCTGGCTTCCAGTGTCTGCCACCGGTAGCTCTCGGCGGGCAGCACATCCTTGGTTCCCCGGGGGGCCTGTGTCAGCATAGTCATCCTCCTGTTCGGTACTGAATAATTCATAACTGAACAAGTATACCATATTTTATGCACTTGTAAAACAGAAAACTGTCCGGACAGTGCTGATTCTCCCCTTACATATTTGCCAGCCGGTAATACCTTCCCCCGCGAATATGGCGTCCGTCATTGGCCAGTTCCAGGCAAGGCAGGGTCTGCGATCCGGGCGTCCGGTCCAGCCGGATCACCGTGATTCCGGTGAACTCCAGATGAAACAGCGCGCATGCATAGGGAAAAGGCAGATTCAGGATATGCCCCATGGCGGCTGCGGAAGAACCGCCATGGCTGAACAAGGCCACCGTTATCTGTCTGTTGTCCGGACGGATACAGCGGTAATAAGCCCCGTTGCGTTCGTACCCAAGTCCGCGCAGCCATTCATCTGTTTTCACGGCCACATGGTCGGCTTCCCCCGTAACAATGTTGTTTGAAAAAAACGCATGATTCCGCCATCCGGAATCTGTCAGATCCCATCCCTGCCGAGCCATCTCGTCCGCAATTTCCCATGGATGCCCGTCGGCAAACAACGGGGATCCGTCGACGCTCCCCCAGTGGAGTTCACGCATAAAGTCCAGCGTTGTAACCGGAAGCTGCAGGATGGAGGACAGTTCGGCGGCAGTCTCAGCAGCCCGGCCGAGGGGTGAGGCATATATGGTTTCAACGTTTTCTTCCCGCAGCCGTTCTGCTGCAGCGGCTGCCTGCCGCCTGCCTTCTTCTGTCAGGCAGTCGTGTGCGTAATCCGGTTCTCCGTGGCGGACAAAAATAATCCTCATAGCGGCAATTCTCCTGACTCCCGGAAATATGACCGGCACTTCCGTCGGGGTTTTTCCGGAGTTTTTGATCAGTATTCAGGATCCAGCGGAATGCTTTCCAGGGACAGCTGGGACGCATCAAAACGCTTATACCCGGTCCATAATACGCGGATCTCATTTCTGTAAGGGATTTCACACTTAACCCACCAGATGCCGTTCCTTTTGTCGTATGCACGGGTAAGCACCCGGATGTACTGCCCTTTCACTGAATAAGTCCCTCCGCCCTCATATTGTGTTCCCGGACCCTTGCGGGTTGCCAGTTTTTCGACAGCCATTCCATAAAGTTCAGCGTTCGACGGAGCGGAAGCCGGCGTCTCCGTATTCATGCTGCCCTGGGTCATTTCGGAATACCAGAGCGGCGCGCTGTCAAATGCTGTAATGAAGGAACAGCTCAGCGGCCCGTCGGGATCCGTCCCGTTCTCTTCCGCAATCTGAAGGATTTCATAAACCATTGCCCCGGGAAGATCCTTCCGCGCGCCCGGGACTGTAAACAGCATTGTTTCCTGCATCACTTCCGGTTCCTCTTCCGCCGTCCAGTGAATCTGTTCTGTACGCAGCGCATAAGTGAACATATTGAGCTGGACTACTTCGGAAAAAATCCCGTAGAAATCGGATGTCGTTGTTGTTCCGTCTCCCCATGACGCGGAAAAACGCCCCGAGAACGATCCGTCCCCGTTCAGTGCAAAAAAACCGCTGTACTGCGTGCCTCCTGCGATCCGCGTCATTGTCACGGCATACGTGCTGAAAAAAGCCTGCCGTTCTGTTTCGGAAAGAGTTCTTCCGTTTCCTGCGTAGAGCGTATCAAACAGATATGCCCGTCCGCTTTCCTCCCAGTAAATATCCATCTCATCATCATCGTCATACTCACCGGTCGCTGAAACGGCAGGCGTCTGGCTGATTGTCAGCAGCAGTGCCAGGAACGCAGCAAGGATCTTTCCGCCCTTCCTCATGAAACTTCTCCCTTCTTCCGGGAAAACCGGTCGGTTGTTTCTGTTTTTTCGATATTCTGAAGCATCTTTGTTTCCTGTTCAGCATACGCTGAACCCGTTTGAATGTCAACCTGATGCATAGCTGCGGTTCTTTATGGTATAATGTTCCGGAAAAACACGCTGATATTTCCCGGAAGGAGTTATTTCTAATGAATAAACGGCTGGCAGCTGCAATTGTCCGTTATCGCAGGATGATTCTTCCTTTTCTGCTTCTGCTTGCTCTGTGGAGCGTTTTCCAGATCGGACGCACCCGGATCAATTATGATCTGACACGCTACCTTTCTGACGACACAATGACGAAAAAAGCCCTTGGGGTCATGCAGGAGGAATTTGGTTCCTCGGAGCAGCTTCGTCTGATGTTCGCCGGCACAGAAGAAACATCCATGTCCGGAATCATCCTCCGCCTGACACAGATGCCGGAAATCCTTGCCGCACAGTATAGTTCTGAAACCGATTGCATCCTGAAAGACGGAATTGAATACCGGCTTGTCACCCTGACGCTCGATAACTGCAATGCGACAGCGCTGGTCCCGGTTCTTCGCGAAATGTTTCCGGATGCTGCTGTCGGCGGATCCGCCGCTGCGCAGCTGGATATCCAGCACAGTGTCGGTGCGGAAATCCCCGGTATCATGATCATTGCAGTCGCTGTTGTTCTGGCTGTGCTGCTACTTACCAGCCACGCCTGGCTGGAGCCGCCGCTGATGCTGGTCGTTTTCGCTGTTTCCATTCTGATTAATATGGGCACAAACTTTCTTTTTCCTGATGTGTCCTTTATCACATTTGCTGTCTGCGCCATTCTGCAGCTGGCCCTCTCGATTGACTATGCCATTATGCTCCTGCACACCTGGAACGCTTACCGTGACGACGGATACGATCCGGAGAAAGCAATGACTGAAGCGCTGTCTGTCTGTTTCATGCGCATCGCTTCAAGTGCATTCACAACAGTGGCCGGACTTCTCTCCCTGCTGTTCATGAGCTTCACGATCGGGTTCGATATCGGACTGGTTCTCAGCAAAGGAATCCTGATCAGCATGATGGGCGTATTTCTTCTGATGCCTTCCCTCACGCTGCTGCTGAAGGCTCCTCTGCAGAAAACGCGGCACCGCCCTGTGCATTTCGGGGGCGAAAAACTCGGAAATGCTGTATACCGTCACCGGAAACCGGTTGCTTTTCTGTTGATTCTGCTTGTGCTTTTCGGGGCCTTCTTCTCCTATCAGAATGAGTATTTTTTTACGGAACCCGGCAGTTCATTACGCACAGACGCAGGCAGAATTGCTGAGATTTTCGGCGTTTCCAATCCGCTCGTACTGCTGATTCCCTCCGGGGAATCGGATGAGGATTACGATCTGCAGCGTTCCGTTGTAGCCGATCTTTCTGATCTTAAACGCGCTGACGGATCTCCTGTGATTGAGAGCATCAGTGCCATGGTCACAACCGGGGAGGCCGCTCTGCGGAAATACAGCCCTGACGATGTGGCCGAAATGACCGGCATGAGTCTCCCGATGGTTTCTCTTTTCTTTACAATGAATGGCTTCGGGGACAGCGTCCGTGCAGACCGTCTGCTCGCCGCAGCAGGATCGTTCGCCGAGGGCAATGAGCAGATTTCCTCCCTGCAGGATCAGTTGAACGCAGCACGGAAGGTTTTTATCGGTCCGAATACGCAGCGGCTTCTGCTGGAACCGTTATTTGCAGTATCTGACAAGGATTTCAACGCCTGCATGGAAGCGGTTTTGTCCGTAATGAAAAAACACTGCGGGAATTCTTTCTATATTACCGGCGGTCCGATGTCCACCTACGATATCGGTCATGCCTTCCGCAGCGACCTTCTGAAAGTGAACCTCATCACTCTTTTCGCCATTCTGCTGATCGTTATCTTCAGTTTTCGATCGTTGCTGCTCCCGCTTCTCCTGGTTTTTGTCATCGAAGGCGCGATCTGGATTACAATGGGCATCAGCCGTATTGCCGGTGAACCGATCTTTTTTATCTCTTATCTGATCTGCCTGTCGATCCAGATGGGGGCCACAATTGATTACGGTATTCTCCTCTGCGATCAGTACCGCAGCAACCGCAGGCAAGGTCTTCCCGTCCGCGAATCCATTCAGGCCGCCCTGCATGGCGCGCTTCCGACTGTCCTCACTTCCGGAACCATTCTTGCAACCGCGGGTTTTATCATCGGAAAGCAGTGCAGCATCTATTATATTTCAAGTATCGGCCTGCTGATTTCACGCGGTGCTCTTCTGTCCGCATTTCTTGTCCTTACGCTTCTCCCGGCCCTTCTGGTTCTTTTGGACAAATACATCATCCGTTCCCGGAAATAAGCATGGAAGGACATTGTCTTATTCAGGCTTGTTTGCTGTTTCCCGCGGACAGAATGTCGTTTTTGATCCGGAATGTTACAAAAAAGCTCAGGATTCTTTCCTGAGCTTTCTGTCTCTGAACAGGTAAACCTGGTACAGTTTACCAGGAATAATTCAGCGCGGTCTTCACGCAGTTCTGATGCTGAGAATCCACTTTACCGGATCCATGTGTTTTGCTTCCGGAAAAATGAATACAGAAATGTCCGTCAAATCCGTTTCCGCTGATTGTGGATGTACCGTGCGGCATGCCGTTCATGGAAGCAGCATATACATGTCCGTTATATTTTACCAGTATCGGTCTTCTGCGCCACGACCAGTGTCCGTAGATGCTTTTCAGTATGTTCGTGTCGGATTTTGTCAGCGGTTCCGCATCCAGGTGATTGTAGCCGCTCCAGCGTTTGCAGGTGAACACTTTTCCTGTCCGGATATCTTTCACTTTAAAGGTTGCGCCTTTCGGAATTTTGTTTTTCCCTCCGCTGAACCAGTTCAGTTTCTCGGTTTTTCCGGAAGAAGATGAACTGTCAGAAGATGACGCCTTTTTCGCATCTTTGCTGTTCAGTTTGCTCAGCGTTTTTGAATTCACCGTTCCGGTAACGCTCAATCCGTTCCGCTTCTGGAAATTCTTGACCGCTGTCTTGGTTTGGTTTCCATAATCGCCGTCAGCGCTTCCGCTCAGATATCCCAGTGCTTTCAGACGTTTCTGTACTTTCTTGACTGCGTCTCCCGTATCTCCGGGGCCGCAGGTTCCGTTGGAAGAGCTGCTTTTTGTGCTGCCGGATTTGGAACTGCTGCTCTTGGAAGAACCGGATCCGGATGTATTGATATATTTTTTCGCCGCGTATCCGGTTTTCCCGTTGATGGAAACCTTATACCAGCTCCCGGAGGTTCCTTTAATCGTCACCTTGTCTCCCTGGTGTGCAACCGTTACAACGCTGCTTTCTGAGGAAGCCTTGGATCGTATGTTCAGGGAAGAAGCAGTGACTTTTCCCGTTTCAGCAACAGCGGCAAACAACGGAATCAGGCAAAGGATGAGTGCAAACACAAAAAACACATGCCATTTCTTCATGCGCATACACAATCTCCTTTCCTGTGTAATCATTCACATATTATTACGATTTTATTACATTGTCAATAAGAATTTTAATTATTTGAAATTTATATTTCCTATTTGTGTAATATTTACATCTGCTATTTTCCCGCTCAAACAGATTCGCAAAAGTCTTGACATCATCGGAGGCCCATGATAGAATACCAAAGGTTTTGAGAAACCAGTGCCGTAGACAGCCGGTACCGCGGTTCTTCGTGGTTTAAAGGGGTTGCCCGCCTGCCGAGGTGTGAGAGGATTTTGTATTTTATTCCCTTGCGCCTGCACGCAAGGGTTTCTTTATTCTGAGCCGGACAGGAGGTGTAACTGGTACAATGAGCAGCAATCTTGAAGCAAAAAAACAGGTTGTCGCCGAGATCGTTGAAAAGCTGAAGAATGCTGAATCCATGGTTATCTGCTCCTACAGCGGACTGACTGTGGAACAGGTCACCGCTCTGCGCAAGCAGTGCCGTGAGAATGATGTGCATTACTGCGTGCTGAAAAACCGCCTGGTAAATCGTGCACTGCAGGAGCTTGGCATCGAAGGGCTGGATTCTCTGCTGGAAGGCCCGAATGCTTTTGTTTTCGGTGAGAAGGACGTGACTGCCGCTCCGAAGAACATCTCTACTTTCATTGAAAAGAACAAGCTGACCTCTTTGGAGATTAAGGGCGGTCTGATGGGCAAAGAAGTGATGGACGTTGCCGCCGTAAAGGCGCTGGCCGCCACTCCGAGCCGCGACGAACTGCTGGCCACGATGGTCGGCTGCCTGGTCTCTCCCGTTTCTGCGCTGGTCTCTGTTCTCGAGCAGATCGCCGAAAAGAAGGAAGCGGCCTGATGCAACCCGCGGCCTGAAGGCCGCATGACAAACAAATTATTATTTGGAGGAAAACATAATGAATATTCAGGAGATTCTCGAAGCAGTAGAGTCTATGAGCCTGCTGGAAGTCAAAGAACTTGTTGATGCCATGAAAGAAAAATTCGGCGTAACTGGCGCAATCGCCGTTGCCGGCGGCCCCGCTGCCGGTGGTGCTGCTGCCGCCGCTGAAGAAG
>CAMJTZ010000093.1 GCA_946408865.1 uncultured Clostridia bacterium | reverse complement strand
TTTATTTGACAGAATTATTGATTTCCCTGCTTGCCAGCAGGCCGGAAATCCCGTTGACGACAAATACTGCGCCGACACAGAAAACAATCGCGTCTGCAATCTTGCCGGGCCGTGTCAGAATCAGAATGCCGAAAATGATAACCAATACGGGCAGAATCTTGTTGAACAGAGGAACTTCCTTGTCCTGAAGCACCTGGAGCAGCGTTATTGCGCCGCTGATGATCATCAGAATCCCGGCAATTACAGGAAAAGCTCTGTAGATCGTTTTGCACAGCAGAATCAGGAGCAGCCCGGCGCCGGCTGCAACACCTGCATAGCCAAGCATCACCGAATCCGACTGCTTGTTTTTGAAATACATAATCAGGTAGACCGCAGCCGCTGCCAGAAGGACATACCCGATAACCCGGATCATCGATTCAACAAAACTTCCTCTCCAGATCATGAGAATCAGTCCGATCACAATACCTGCGATGGACATAATCATTTTATTCTTCACATACTTTTCCAGCATTTCATTTCATTCCTTTCCGATTTGTCCGCCGGTGCGTCCCGGCAGTTTATTATAATGCTTTTTCCATTATAAGGAAAGATATAAATCGCAAAATGGTCTTGCTGTATTTCTTTTCGGTTGATTTCCGTCTTCATTTGCTTTATGATATAAAAGAATAGCCAGCCTGCGATAAAAAGCAATAACTTTCCCGGACGCATGATCGCAGGCAAAATTAAAAACTCATCTTTACAAAGGAATGATTTGTGTATGCCTGCCAAGGAGAAGAAGAACAAACCCGTCCAGTCTGAAAGCGTATATATTAACCGTGAACTGAGCTGGCTTGCCTTTAACCGCCGTGTTCTGCTGGAAGCGGCTGATCCGAACGTACCTCTTCTGGAACGTCTGAAGTTTCTCATGATCTATCAGTCCAATCTGGAAGAATTCTACCGTGTGCGCATCGGTATCCTTTCCCACCGTGCCCTCCTTACACCGGATACACCGGATCCCCTGACCGGTATGCTTCCCGAGACTCAGATCTCGGAAGTCCTTCGCATCACGCGGGAACAGCAGGCGCTGATGGAGAGCATCTGGAAAACCATCCGTGAGGAATTGCATGCCAATAAAATTGACGTGCTGGATTTCCGCAAAATCAGCAAGATCGATGAGCTGATGAGCAAAAAGCTGTTCGGCGATATCCGGGATCTGCTCTTTCCGAAAATCATCGCAGCGGATCAGCCGCTTCCGTTTCTCTGGAGCGGAGAAGCACATATCGTCGCTTTCCTCGGACGCAACACAGAACAGAAACTGTGTATTATTCCGCTGGACAGGATACCGGCTTACCAGAGTTTCGAAATTGACGGATGTCAGAAAATTGTCCCGACTGCCCTTCTTGTCCGCCATTTCCTCCCTCTTCTCCTGAAAAAGGAAAACATTCTGCAGTCTGCAGTGGTGGATGTCACCCGTAATGCAGATGTTTTCCTGACAAAAGATGAAATTCAGGCGGACGATGACCTGCGGGACAAAATGTCCGGCATGCTCAGCAAGCGGAAAAGAGAAATGCCGGTACGAGCAAGAATTTATGGCAAGCTGACCGATTCCTGCCGGGCATTGCTGATCAAGAAGCTGCATGTTCCGGAGAGCCGCGTATTTACACAGAATGTGCCTTTTGATCTTTCTTTCCGTTCGTGTATCGGCGGCCCTGCTTCCTTTAAGTATCCGGACCGTAAGCCGGCCCGGGATATCGGACTGAAAAAAGGTGAATATTTCCGTTATATCGAAAAGCACGATCTCCTGATGAGTTTTCCCTTCCAGAGCATGCTCTCGTTTGTGGATCTGATTTATGAAGCAGCAGATGACCCGGATGTCCGTTCCATCCGCATCACGCTCTACCGTATGTCCGGCAGCAGTAAAATTGCCGCAGCCCTTGCGTATGCGGCGGACCGGGGCAAGGATGTTCTCTGTCTGCTCGAGCTGCGTGCGCGTTTTGATGAACAGAATAATATTGACTACTCGGAAATGCTGGAAGATGCCGGCTGTCATATTATTTACGGTCTGCCGGATCACAAGGTGCACAGCAAGCTGTGCGTCATTACCCGTGTGCGCAATGGCGTAATCAGCCGGATCACGCAGGTAGGCACCGGGAATTATAACGAAGTTACCGGAGAACAATACACTGATTTGTCCCTGATCACCTCCCGGGAAGTTGTCGGCCTCGATGCCGAAACTGCTTTTGAGGCACTGGCTGCCGGCCGGATTCCCCCGGAAGCGAAAGAACTCTGGATTGCTCCGCTCAGTTTCAAAAGCCGTGTTCTGGAAATGCTGGATCGTGAACTCGCAAAAGGTGAAAAAGGTCGTGTAGCCATTAAGGTGAACGCGCTGAACAGTCGTGAAATCATGGAAAAGATGATTGAATGTTCCCGGGCCGGTGTAAAAATCGAACTATTTATCCGGGGCATCTGTTCTCTGCGGCCTGGAATACCCGGTCTGACAGACAACATTACCGTTTCCGGCATCATCGGGCGCTGGCTGGAGCATTCCCGGATCTACAGCTTTGGCGAAGGTGCTGATCAGCGCTTGTTTATCGGGTCAGGCGATATGCTGAACCGGAATCTGGAGCGTCGTGTGGAAGCCTTCATTGAAGCGGTGACGCCGGACACCCGGGAGCAGCTGAATGCTATTCTGGACGCGTTGCGCGCGGACCGCGAAAAATCCTGGGAGATGCAGCCGGACGGTGTCTATCTCCGTGAAGAAGGTGGTGAAGGGACATCCTCGCAGGAAACACTGTACCGGTACTTCAGCGCGAGAAAGGTTTCCCTGCAGGAACCGCCGGCGGAGTTCCCTCCCAATCCGGCAAAACCTGAACCGGTCAAGTCTGAGCCGGTCAAGACGGAAACGGAAAAATCTGAACCGGAAAAATCTGAAACAATGAAGCAGGAACAGGAAAAATCCGGGCAGGAAAAGAACGAACCGAAAAAAACAGAGACGGACGCACCGCGCAGGAGAGTATTCCACAACCTGCTGCACCGGAGAACGTAAGAAGACACAAGGAGGTCAGATACCATGGCTGAAAGCTACAATATTTGCCTTGACGTGGGCGGTACAAAAGTCCTTGGAGCGATTTTCAATGAAAAAGATGAAATAATCTTCCGCCTGAAGAAACGTTCCAAAGGCGACGGCGATACCTCCTCAGATGTGGAAAAAGTAATCATCAGCGTTGTGGAGGAAATGATCACCCAATCCGGAATCAACCGGAACAAGCTGAAAGCAATCGCATCGTGTGCACCCGGTGTAATTGACCAGGAGCGCGGTGTTGTGCTGTTTGCGCCAAACCTGCCTTGGCGGGATTATGATATGGCTTCCTCCATGCGAAAAAAATTCGGCGTTCCTTTCTTTGTCGGAAACGACGTAAATCTGGGCGTATACGGTGAGTATCACTATGGCGCTGCCAGAGGATACCGGAATATTGTCGGTTTCTTTGTCGCCACCGGCATGGGCGGCGGTCTGGTGCTCAACGGTTCCCTGTATACCGGTCATCAGTTCAAGGCTGCTGAATATGGCCATATGATTCTCGATCCGGAAGGTCCGCTGTGCAACTGCGGTCAGCGCGGATGTCTGGAGGCTTTTTCCAGCAAACAGGGCATGACCGCTTATATTCGCCAGCAGATCGCCCGCGGCCGGGAAACGATGATGGCGGAAGCCATTCAGGAGGGAGTTTTCCGCTCCAAAAAGCTGAAAAGAGCACTGGACGCCGGAGACCGCGTCGCTGTGGAAGCAGTTGACCGTGCATGTCACTGGCTCGCCGTTGCCACCGGTAATATGATCAATACTTTCTCACCGGATCTGATTCTGTACGGCGGCGGCGTGATGGAGGCAGTCGGTGATCTGTTCCTTGAAAAGATTCTTGCAGAAGTGGATCGTTACTGTATGCCGGCAATCCGTTCCACTGTGGAAATCAAGATTGCTTCCCTTGGGGATGATTCCATTCTTTACGGCGATCTTGCCATGATCAAAGGATTGTGAGTTTCTGAACGGAAATGCGAAACGCAGGAGCCCTGTTCCAAAGCTTCCTGCGTTTTTTGTTTCCGCTTTTATCTGTTCTTCAATGTCATTGTCCGGATCTTCCACTGGCCGTTTTCTCTTGTCAGCTGAACACGGTAGGACGCCTCCGGCCATTCCGGAGGATATATGGCGCTTTCACCGTTTGCGGCAATCACTTCGTCCGCTTTCAGTCCCTTTACCCGTCCGTCAATTCTGGGAATCCGCTCTGAAATGTCAATCCAGACATTATTATCCCATGGCCATAACCAGAAAAAACCGGTCTCAAGCCGATGATCAATACCGCGGATATTGTAGTTTATGTAGGGCGATTCTCCCCGATCCGTTGCGGTCACAAGGGCATCTGTGTCAAGCGAACCGATCTGGAAAAATTTGTCCAGGTCATTCCGCTGTGTGGTAACTCCCATAACATACTTGGCACGGCCGGCCATGCCGTCCTTCAGAACAATCTGGATATTGCTGAGGTTCATCGTATAGTAGAATGTGGTGATGATCAGCCCGAGAACCAGACAGATTACCAGCAGTCTGCCGGCAATATACCAGATACCGCGCCGCAGATATTTCATGGCTCTGTCCTCCCTTCCCGTGCTTTTTCCCTGATCCCGCGACTGTTCAGAGCAGTTTGATCAGCATGGTGTTCTGCTCGTCCATCTCGATAACAACCAGTCCGTCCTTTTCCAGTTGTTTCATCACATCTGAAAAACGTTTAAAGCCGATTGCGCGTTCATTGAAATCCGGGTATGCTGTAATAATATCCGCCTTCAGAATGGAGGGATTAACGCGTTCAAATCCGCCGTCCTTATACGCACGGATCTGTGCTGCAAAGGCTTCTTTCCAGTTCTCGCGCGTCAGCTGCGGAATGGCTTCCTGGCTGTCGCCGCTGTTGTTCAGGCCGACCATAACATCAAAATTGTCATTATGAACACGCAGATCACCGAACCGGTTTGCCAGCTTCATCAGCAATTTATAGAATGTGGCGCAGCCATATGCCTTCTCGTTGAAATCAGGCCGCAGGCGCAGAAGGGTCCCCTTCAGTTCGCTGGCATAAATCTCGTCCCGGTCCGTCTGTTCTTCGAGCACAGTTGTCAGCAGTTTGTTCAGTTCGCTTTCGTCTGCCACCTCTTCGTTTGTAAAACTGGATTTCTGCTTCCGCGGCTTTTCCACATTGCGTTTCCCGACGCTTTCCAGGAACTGGAACTCGTTGCAGGCATTGATGAAAATATTGCTTGCTGCCTCGCTGCGGCTGATACCCAGCACAAATTTCCCCATACTTTTCAGCCGGCCTACCAGCGGGACGTAGTCGCTGTCTCCGGATACAATGCAGAAACTGTCAATCAGTTCATTTTCATAGGCCACTTGCAGCGCGTCAATTACCAGCTGGATATCGGCGTTGTTCTTCTGGCTGATCCCGTAACGGAGGCTTGGAACTACCGTGAACGTATTGCTCAGCAGTACCTCTTTCAGATCGTCGAACTTGTCTGTGTATCCGTATACTTTCCCCAGCAGAATATCTCCGCGGATCTTCACCTTTTCCAGAATGCTCTTCAGCGTCGGAACCTTCGCCCCGCAGTTTTCCAGATCCACAAATACAGCAAATTTACTCAGCGTAACAACCCTCTTCCCTGTTGATTCGGCAGGGCTTTGTCCCTGCCGCTTGTTCAGTATATCATCAAACCCTGTTTTTCGCCACTGTGATTCTTTACAAAGCTTCCTCTTCCCTGTAAAATAAAAAAGATTATATACATTGTCCTGAAGGAGGTCCCGTTTCCATGCCGCCGATTCTTTCCGCATGTCTCGTGATGTATCGCTGCGGGGATGAAATTGATATCGCCCTCCGCTGCATTCAGAATGCGGATCTTGAGGTGTCTGTCTTTCTGAGTGACAATTCTCCGGAGGAGCTGACGGCGGAACGGCTGAAATGGGCCTTCCCTGGGGTGGTTGTCGTCGCCCAGGATAAGAATTCCGGTATTTCCAGAGCCCATAATGCCATCCTTCCGCAGTTGCAGAGTAAATATCATCTCCTGCTGGATACGGGTGTTTCCTTTCATCCTTCCCTGCTCCGCAGGATGATTTCGTATATGGAAGCGCATCCGAATATAGCTGTACTGTCTCCCCGGTTTTTCAATGAAGCGGGTGAAGAACTGTTCTTCCCGAGAAAGCAGCTTTCCATCCGGTATCTGACCGGAAGTGCGTTGTCCGGATTCGGTGGTATCTTTCTTCGCTGGCAGCGGGAATATACCATGGCCGATCAGAATGTGGAAATGCCGGTTCCGGTTGATACAGCACCGGTTCAGTTTTTACTGATCCGGACAGAAGTGTTCCGGAAGCTGAATGGATTTGATCCGGGTTTCACCCGGCTTCAGGAAGATGCGGATCTCTGCCGGAACATCCAGAGCAATCATCTGGGCAGCATCGTATGCCATCCGGATATGCAGGTCGTCCTGCGGGAGGAAACGAAATCAAATCTTCTTTTTGCGAATCATGTCCACAGTTTCAAAACTGTTGCCCGATACTTTATCAAATGGGGGATCACCTGGTGATCCCCCATTTGATTTATCTCAGATCTGTCGGCGTGGCCGGTTCCGGTGTAATCGTCGGTTCAGCCGTCGGAATCGGTTCCGGTCCGTAAAGCTGCTGCAGCAGTTCTCTGGATGCGTACTCGCCGGGTTCTTCTTTCGGTCCCGGAATATATCCGATAATCTGCTGGTACGCCGCAACCGCCTGTATGGTCAGTTCGCCGTATACGCCATCTATTTTAACCGGATCCAGTCCGATTTCCTTCAGTGCAATCTGCATATACAGAACGCTTAACCCGCTGTTCCCCTTTTTCAGCGGCAGGAACTGGTCATAGATCGGGGCGTCTTTTGCAAAAAGCTTCCGGTATGCAAGCAGGGACAGATAATCGCGTTCCCGCATGTTCAGCGCATCATAGAACAGGCTGATGGCAGTCTGTGTCTGTACGCCGTAGGCGCCATCCACCCTGCCGACCGGATAACCGAGATCAGCCAGCCTTCGCTGAACTTTCCGTACCTTTGCCCCGTGGTCTCCGTAATAAATGTTCGCGTCTTCCGTCGGCTCAGGTCTTGGTGTGGCAGTTGGCCGCGGCGTTGCGGTTGGCACAGGGGTCGCTGTCGGCACAAATGTCGGAAGCGGGGTAACCGGAGGTGGGGTAACCGTCACCAGTTTCATTGCGTCATTCTGGATTTCTTCCAGCGTCCAGGGCAGCAGTTCAGTCGTATTGTACCGGTAAAGCCGTCCGCCGGTCAGGCAGGCACCGGTCGTCAGCAGGCTGGAAGCAGGAAAATAAGACGCTTCTCCGGTTTTAAGATCATACGAAATAATGCTGCGGTCCACTGCG
>CAMJTZ010000092.1 GCA_946408865.1 uncultured Clostridia bacterium | reverse complement strand
TTCGGCGTGGAAGTGCTGGCCGGATACGGAATGACTGAGACGGCCAATCTGGTCAGCGGAAACCTGAGCATGGAACTTCATCCCGCAAGCGTCGGATGCCAGTATCCGGAGCAGGAAATGCGCGTTGTGGACGGGGAACTTCAGGTAAAGGGCGATATGCTCTTTGACGGATACTGGAAGGATCCGAAAGGAACGGATGCCGCCTTTACTGAGGACGGATGGCTGCGTACGGGGGATCTTGCCCGGATTGATTCGGACGGATTCCTGTACATTGTCGGAAGAATCAAGAATCTGATTATTCTTGACAACGGAGAGAACGTATCGCCCGAGGAAATCGAAGCCTTCTACTACCGGAGCGACCTGATCCGGGACTGCCTGTGCTCTGAATGCGTGATCAACGGAAAGGCAGCCATCCAGCTGGAGGTTCTGCCCAATCCGGGAGTTACAGATGAGGCTGTGACGATGGAAACCGGGCGCATCGGAAAGGAACTGCCCTCCTATATGCAGCCCGCGAAAATCGTACTTCGCCATGAAGAATTCGAAAAGAGCCCCAGCATGAAGATTATTCGAAAGTAAGGTGAATACAATGCCTCAGGAACTCATTGATATCCTGCTGAGAACTGCGCCGGATACGGATATTTCCAAACTCACAACAGAAAGTCGCCTGAAGGCGGACCTGGGACTCACTTCCCTTGATTTTATCATGATCATGTTTGAAATCCAGGATAAATACGGCGTAACGTTTACCGGAGAGGAATCCTTTGATACTGTGGGCGATGTGATCCGCTTCCTGCAGGAAAACGCCAGGAACTGACAAATACAGGGGTAGAACTGATGAAAACGATGTCGCTGCGCCATCGGAACGGAATGGAGCATCTCACCATGCGGGTGCTCGTCAGAACGCTGTCGCTGTTTATGCATTGCCGGTGCGATTCCATGGAAAATCTGCCGGAGGAACCGATCATCTTCTGCTGCAACCACTATGAGCTGTTCGGACCGATTGCCGCGGTCATCTCCCTGCCGGTTCAGTTCAGGCTCCTGATGAACGAGGATATCCTGAAGCCCCAAGAGAATATGGAGAAGCTGCTGACCGGCGTACGGAAAGCAATGCCGATGCTGAGTGAAAAGCAGATCCGCCGTCTTTACAATTTTTTCAGCCCGCGGGCGGAGAGGGCGTTCAGGCAGCTGAACCCCATCCCCATGACCCAGGGCTGGGCCAGTGTAATCTCCGAAATGCAGAAGGCCACGGATGAAATGGTGAAAGGGAACAGCATTGTGATCTTCCCGGAGAGCGGCCTTCCGACCTACTCCATCGGCAGTGTGACGGAGTTCCATCAGGGATTCGCGATCATCGGGGAATTCTACCGTAAAAAGACAGGGAAAGACGCGCTGTTCTGCCCGACCTATATTGATAAGTGGGAAAAGAAGATTCATTTCGGAGAACTGATACCCTACGGAAAAGGTCCGGCCAGGGAAGAATGCATGAAAGTTTCGCAGAGACTGTATCACAGCATGATGACCATGGCGGAACAATACGGGCATGCTCCGGAAGCATATGAGGACGAGGAGGACCTGGAAGAGGAGGTCCGCTCCGTCCGCGGATAAGCTGCTTGCATCAGACGGGAAGCTCAGATCGCAGGGATTGGGATCTGAGCTTTTTTGCTGCGGAGCCGGATACGGAGAATGCCCGGAGAAAGCAGGAAACGGAAGAAAAACGGCAGTACGATGAAATTGACGATCTTTCTCCGGGATTATATAATAGTCGCGACAAATGAATAGCCGGTGTATCTGCGCAGCGATGCGCGACGCGTTCTTCCGGAACGCGCCATAGGAACACGGATGAGAGTTCCGGGCTATCCCAGTAACCGTGAAGCGGACGAAAGCACGTTATGAAGCCACTGCCCTTCGGGACGGGAAGGTGTGTGAGTAGGATGAGGCAAAGCCGGGAGACTTGTTTACACCGTGAATCAATCATTCCCCTGGGGGTGGGATATGCTATGAAACTTGCGGGAAAAATCCGCAGGTTTTGTTGGCGTGCCTCGGGGAGGGACGCTTTTCTTATGTGAAAGACCCTCCCGCTGATTCATTTGATCATTTTTATGAGGAGGGACATGAATATGTCCAAGAAACTGGTTTCCATTTTCCTGGCAGTGCTGATGCTCAGCGCCTGCCTGCCTGCCGTGGCGGAAAGCGGTATCACAGTAACCGACATGACGGGCCGCGAAGTTGCGCTGACCGGTCCGGCAGAGCGCGTCGTTGTGGTTATGCCGTCCGACTGCGAGATTCTTTACGCCATCGGTGCGGGTTCTGCTGTCGTCGGCCGGGGAACCTACTGCAATTACCCCGAGGAAGTTGCCGCTGTTCCCGAAATCCAGTCCGGCGGCGAGTTCAACGTCGAACAGGTGATCGCGCTGAAGCCCGACGTTGTGATCATGACCAAAATGGCTCATGATCCGGCAGTGGTTGAACAGCTGGAGCAGAACAGCATCCCTGTCGTAGTGACAGACGCGCAGACCCTTGAGGATACCTATAACTGCATCGCCCTGCTGGGTACTGTGACCGGCAAAACCGCTGAAGCGGAAGCCGTTGTTGCGGATATGAAAGCCCGCATTGACGCAGTGGCCGCCAAAGTGAAAGCTTCCGGCAAAACGGTTTACTTCGAAACCACGCCTCTGGAATACGGATACGGCCTGTGGTCCGCAGCCAAAGGCAACTTCATGGATGAAATCGGAACCATCTGCGGCCTGACCAACATTTTCGGCGATCTTGAGGAAGCCTGGCCGATGGTGAACGAGGAAGATGTTATTCAGAAGAACCCGGATTATATCATCACCATCGATTCCAGTGCTATGGGTGACATGGATGCCGCCGCAGTGATCAAGGCCCGCGAATCCTGGCAGAGCATTACCGCTGTGAAGGACGGAAACGTTCTGATCGTCGGAAACGATGCCTTTACCCGCCCCGGCCCCCGGCTTGCGGAAGCGGTGGAAACACTGTACGAACTGATCTATGGAGAAGCGGAAGAGGCACCCGCTGCCTGATTTTACACCCGCGGAACGGGAGAACAGACTCCCGTTCCGCATTTTCGGAGGAAGCATGAAACGAAACCGTACCGAATCGCTCCGTCTCCCCGCGCTGTTACTGCTCGCGGCGGCGTTTCTGGCTGTAATGACGCTGTGTGTGTGCGTCGGCAGCGTCGGCATTACGCCGGGCGAAACTTTCCGTACGATTGCGGATGCGATTGCGGGAAGGACCGCGGAGAGTGTGAACAGCACAATCATTCTGGGCGTCCGCCTGCCGCGGGTGCTTACGGTGGCGTTGTGCGGAGCTGCGCTGAGCCTGTGCGGCGCAGGGATGCAGGGCCTCCTGCGCAATCCCCTGGCGGATGGCAGCACCATGGGTGTTTCCTCCGGTGCCGGTCTCGGAGCGATGATTGCGCTTCTGACCGGCTTTTACCTGCCCGGCCTGCCGCTTGCCGGTCCGACGGTCATGGCGATCCTTTTTGCACTGGGGTCGCTGCTGCTGATTCTGGGACTGGTTTTTACGCTGGACCATTCGCTTTCCACCCACAGCATCATTCTGATCGGCGTGATTTTCTCGATGTTCGCGAGCGCGCTGATGAGCCTGCTGATTACCTTTTCCCACGAGAAAATGAAAAGCCTGACCTTCTGGACCATGGGTTCCTTCTCCGGGAGCACGTACCGGCACGCATTGCTGATACTTGGCGTGCTGGTGGTTTTCGGCGGAATCCTGCTGGGTCTTGCACGTGAGCTGAACGCGATTGCAATCGGTGAACAGAACGCCCGGAATATCGGCGTGAATGTGAAAAGGGTCAAGATTATCACCCTTGTCTGCTGCTCTGCATTGATTGGCACCTGTGTTTCCATTGGCGGAACGATCGGTTTCGTCGGTCTGGTTGTGCCGCATATCTGCCGGATGCTGGCCGGGCCGAACCACCGCCGTCTGCTGCCGGCCAGCCTGGCCGGCGGAAGCATCTTTCTGATGCTGTGCGATCTTGTGGCCCGTACGGTGCTGTCGCCGGTTGAACTGCCGGTCGGCGTCGTCACTTCGCTGATCGGTGCCGTCTTCTTTGTTGTCATTTTCTACCGCACCGGGAAGGCGAGGTGAGCATATGCTGGATATCGGGCATGTTACCGTGCGTTATGGAAATTTCACAGCTGTGAGCGATGTGTCTTTTACGCTCGGGGAAGGCATGTGGCTGATGCTGGTCGGCCCGAACGGCGCAGGAAAGAGCACACTGATTGAAGCGGTTTCCGGCGGCGTGTCCTATGACGGGAAGATCCTGTACAAGGGAAAGAATCTTCGCAGCCTGAAACCTGCGCAGCGGGCCCGGGAGATCGGAGTGCTTGCCCAGCACAACCTGCCCGGATACGCGTTTACGGTGGAGGAAGTCGTACGTCTGGGATGCTACTCCCGCTCTTCCGGCTTTTTTTCAGGCCCGGATCCGGGACAGGAGGAACGGGTGGAAAATGCGCTGGAGCTGACCGGGATGACGGCGCTCCGGCGTGCAGATATGCTGACCCTTTCCGGCGGAGAGATGCAGAGGGTATTCCTGGCTCAGGTATTTGCCCAGGATCCGCAGCTGCTGATTCTGGACGAACCGGCCAACCATCTGGATCTGAAGTACCAGCAGCATATTTTTTCGCTTATACAGGAATGGCTGAAGGAACCGGGAAGGGCGGTACTGTCTGTGGTCCATGACCTGAGCATCGCCAGGCGTTATGGATCCCACGCGATCCTGATGGATCACGGCAGAAGCATCTCACAGGGCCTGATCCGGGATGTCATGACGTCCGGGAATCTGCAGCAGGTTTACGGGATGAATGTATACGGATGGATGCAGGAAATGCTTTCGCAATGGCAATAGTCAGCGGTTTTCATCTGACAGGATGGGGATGTTTTATTGAATTCAGAAACAGATTTGTGAAAATTTGAGTACTGTTTCCGCAAAAATCAGAAAGAATTCTCCCTCACGCCGGAATATACTGTCCGCGGAACAATACCTTTTATTTTGTTTGTATGAAAGCATCTGATCTGAAAAACAGATCATGCTGACAAGGAGGAACCGCCATGAATGAAACGATGAAGACCTTGATGGAATGCCGCAGCTGCCGCAGTTACAAATCCGATCCTGTTCCGGAAGAGATCCTGGATCAGATTCTGGAGGCCGGAACCTTTGCTGCAACGGGCATGGGGAAACAGTCTCCCATCATGATTGCCGTCACCGATAAAAAAGTACGCGACCGGCTTTCCAAAATGAATGCGGACGTGATGGGCGCACAGAGCCCGGCCGGAGAAGGCGGTCTGCGTTTCTTCAGTGATATATCTCTGGAAAAGAAAACGGTTCAGAATATCCGCGCGGGGATCTGAGAAAATCTGGTACGATGGTTTCAGCTGATTATTCAGCCTGCAGATTGTATTCTTTCATCATCCCGTGTGCCCCGAAGATTTTCCATTCACCGGCACCGAGACGCTGCATCACAGCTGCGCGTTCCGCAGCACACAGCGCAGGATCCGTATCAACAGAAGTCATCAGGACAGGCGCATACTGATTATAGGCAGCCTGTTCCCGGGTCATTCCGTGCATATTGACATAGATATCCCCGGTAAAGGCTAGATGATGCCGGTAATCGATCAGGACGCTTTCTCCCGGCAGATGGCCGCCTTTGCCCTGGTACACCTCAAAATGCAGCTCGCCGAAATCAAAGAATCCTGTCTGCTCCAGCGGATGAAACTGTTCGCCCTGTGTATCCCACAGGGGTTTGATTTTTTCCGGATCCGGCGGCTGATAGAAGGTCAGCGCCTTGCAGATGCTGACATACGGTTTATGCAGCGGATTCTGTTCACGGTATCCGTTTTTTCCCTGGGATTCCAGCACCAGGCAGTCCCTGGTTTTCCGGCTGGCGTAGATTTCGTCAAATACCGGAAGCAGTCCGCAATGATCCACATCCGCGTGGGTAATGAAGATCTGCTTTTTCATCCTGTCATATTCCGGGAGAAGACTGCGGAACAGCTTTTCCATCTCCACCCGGTACAGCGCGTATCCGCTGTCAATGAACAGCGTTTCTCCGGCGCTTCGCACAATGGCCGTGTTGCTGCCGCAGGGAGGCTCGATCAATATGATTTCCGTTTCTTCTGTGATCCGGTGCCGGGTAATGCGCGGAAGGAACGCTTCGCCGCGGCAGACAGACAGCAGTTCCGCAAACCGGCTGATGCTGTCGAACGTTTTGAAGGGGGAGAGCCCCTTCTCATCCAGCATCTGCATGACCAGATTTGAATTAACCAGCAGATCGTTCCGTTTTTCCTCCGGAAGGCCTGTAAGCTGCATCAGGCCGGACACAAAAGACTGGTAAAAGATGCTGTTGTCAAAAACGCGTTCGGTATGATTGTAATCCAGGACTCTCACCGGACAAAGTCCCTGCGCTTCCTGCAGGAATTCTTTCAGTGTGCCTTCGCTTTCCATAAAGAGTCCCATTTTGAAAGCCTGGTAATCTGAGCCGTTCTCCTGGGAACTGATATAGGAGATATTCAGGTGGAAACGGTGGATCAGTTTCAGCACTTCCGTTACGCCGCCGGGAACATCCCGGAGCATAAATTCCAGGAGCACGATGCTGTTCTCATTCCTGTCTGTCCGCAGGTATCCGATCTTTTTCAGCTCCGCATCCGCTTTTTCCAGCTGCTGTTCATTTCCTTCCGCGTCAATAAAGAGTGTGTGGGAGTCCACCGCTTTGTTGTAACTGACGCGGGTAATATTCACACCCAGGGAGGAAAAGCATTCACTGGCTTTCAGGAAGGAACCGATATGATCCGGCATGGTGGTGATATATGTTTTCTTCATCTTTGCTTTAGTCCTCCTGCGCGGATCTTTTTTCCGGCATTGTTCCGTTTGAATTGGCCTGCTGAAGCCGCTGAATTACATTTTATTTTAATGCATAAAGTTTGCTCCAAGTCAATAGCCAATGACTGGAACGGGTTTGTTTATTGATCTGTCGAATCATACTCATGTGTCGGATGCATGCATTTTCCCCGGATTCTCTTTGCACAGCAGAACAGCGTCAGTGGATGACCTGATACCGCAGCCTGATATAGGAATCTTCCAGAACGGTGCAGCTTTCCAGCTTCAGCACGCCCAGTCCGGAAAGCTCTTCCCTGCTCAGCAGGGACGGACCGTCAATCAGCGAGGCGGTATCTTTTCCGCCGATCAGTACCGGGGCTACCACCAGATCCACATAATCAAACAGTTTTTCCCGGAGGAAAAGGCCGTTTACGGTTCCTCCCGACTGAACGGTCAGACGCTCGCAGCCGAAATCCTTTTTCAGCCGGAAGAGGGCTTCGTGAAGATCCGTTTTCTCCTGAAAAATAATATGCAGGTTTGCTTCCTTTACGC
>CAMJTZ010000091.1 GCA_946408865.1 uncultured Clostridia bacterium | reverse complement strand
ATGTTCCTGCCTGTGCTGACGCTGGCGATGCTGAACATCGGCGGCCTGACGCGCTATACCCGTACAAACATGCTGGAAGTACTGAATGCCGACTATATCCGCACTGCCCGGGCAAAGGGACTTTCGGAAAAGACGGTCATCAACCGCCACGCGTTCCGGAACACCCTGATTCCGCTGGTCAGCTATATGAGTTACCTGATTCCGAGCCTCTTTTCCGGCTCCATGATCACGGAAACGCTGTACCAGATTCCGGGTATCGGTTATATTGCATATGATGCCATGGTGGCGGGTGACCTGCCTTTCACCATGTTCTATTCCATATTCGGTCTGATCCTGACGCAGATCAGCCTGATGCTGGCGGATATCATGTATGCCGTGGTGGATCCGCGGGTACGTGTAAACTGAGGCAGGAGGGCACGGATATGAGCGAAAAGATCAAAGACAACAAGACGGAACAGAACAATCAGGAAGAGCTGTCCCTGGATGACGGCCGCCGGGTTAAGGTGCTTTCTCCCGGAATGATGGTTTTCAAGCGTTTTATCCGGAACCGGCTGGCAATCGCAGGCATCTGCATCCTGATCTTCATGTTTTTGTTCTCTTTCCTGGGCGGTGTGATTTCTCCGTACCGGCAGGATCAGGTATTCTACAAAATCGACTCTGCCAACAAGGAATACGCCGGCGCTGTCGTGAATACAGACTACCGGTTTACCACTGTGGACGGCAAAACGCTTTCCACCATGGTGCGCGCTACCTTTAACAGCCAGGTTAAAGGAAAAACAGGCGATTCAATCTCCTTCACCGCGGACAAGGCTACTTATATCGCAAACAAACTGGATGAAAACTTCTATGTCATTACATCCGGCGAAGAACTGGGTACCATTGCACTGCTGGGCAAGATTGTGGATATTCAGCCCGCAGAGGGAAAGGAAATATCCGCAGAACTGAATGCGGCGGCAACGGACGCCGCAAAAGCAGGTCAGGACAGTTTTGAACTGGACGGACTGACCTACAGCCTGACCCGGGATGTGGGCAAGACGTACAAGCTTGGCGTCATGAAGGAAGTTGCCCTGGCGACCATGCTGAACTTTGATACGGCGGATCCGCAGTACAACAATGTGACCGGCAGCTATGCATTCCGCAGAAACTGTGAAACGGCAATGCATGCGGGAAATGCATCCTTTACCGCGGATGATGTGACTTATTCCCTGGAGATCATCAGCGAGACGGACGCCACGGTGACGGATGCTTCCGGCACACCGGTTGCCTATGTGTCCAACATCATTGTCAACCCCGTGACCAACGGCGTGATTCTTCCGAATGATTACAAGGACGCTGTGGCGGACGCGATCACCGACAGGAAGACATCCTTTGAATATGTTAACGCCAATGGCGAGACGGAGAAGCACACGATTCAGATGCGCGGGAGCAACTACATTATCTCCACGATCCAGCAGACGCATCTGATTGACATGTATGCCGAGCCAAGCGCGGAGCATCCGCTGGGCACGGATGACCACGGCATGGACGTGCTGACGCGGCTGATGTACGGCGGACGGATCTCCCTGATGGTGGGCTTCATCGTTATGATCCTGGAGAACATCATCGGTATCATCATCGGCGGTATTTCCGGCTACTTCGGCGGCTGGGTGGACACGATGCTGATGCGTTTTGTGGACCTGTTCAATTCCATCCCTTATTATCCGATGATGATCATTGCCGGCGCGATTATGGACTCCTTTGAAGTGGATCCGTATCTGCGGCTGTACATGATGATGGCGATCATGGGTATCATGGGCTGGACCGGTGTGGCCCGGGTGGTCCGCGGCCAGATTCTGAGCCTGCGCGAGCAGGATTTCATGGTTGCGACGGAGGCCACTGGCATCAAGGTATCCCGCCGGATTTTCCGGCATCTGGTTCCGAACGTGATGCCCCTGCTGATCGTGCAGGCCACGATGGGACTGGGCAGCATCATCCTGGCAGAGGCGACGCTGAGCTTCCTCGGACTTGGCATCAAATATCCGCTGGCATCCTGGGGAACCATTATCAATTCCGCCTCGAACATCTACGTTATGACCAACTGCTGGTATCTGTGGATTCCGGCCGGTCTGCTGATCGTACTGACGGTGCTTGGATTCAACTTCGTGGGCGACGGCCTGCGGGATGCGTTCGACCCGAAGATGAAGCGCTGAGACGGGAGGGGAAAAAAGATGGCCAGAAAAAATTCCAACTTTATTTCCGCCCGTGAATCGCGGAGAATCAGCAAGGAAAACGCGAAGATTACGCGGAAACTGGATAAGCAGCTGAGCCGGAAACATGTGCCGGAATCAGAATACATGACCACAATGCACGACAGCGGGAACGTCGTTGAATTCGATGACCTGCACACCTGCTTCTTCACGGATGTGGGCACGGTAAAGGCGGTTGACGGTGTCAGCTTCAATATCCCGGTAGGGAAAACCGTCGGCGTCGTCGGCGAATCCGGCTGCGGGAAATCCGTGACCAGCCTGAGCCTGATGCAGCTGCTGCAGCGGCCCACAGGCCAGATCGTTTCCGGCGAGATCCGGCTGAACCTGGGCGACAAAGCCTATGACGTAACCAAAATGCCGATCCGTGCGATGGAAAAGATCCGCGGGAATGTGGTCTCCATGATCTTCCAGGAGCCCATGACCAGTCTGAACCCGGTATTCAGGATCGGTTTCCAGCTGGACGAAATTATCAAGCTGCACAATCACGAACTGAGTGATGAAGAAGTAAAAGCCCGCTCCGTTGAAGCGATCAAAATGGTCGGCATTCCGGACGCGGAAGGAATTTACAACCGGTATCCGCACGAGCTGTCCGGCGGTATGCGGCAGCGCATCGTGATTGCCATGGCACTGGTATGCAATCCCAGACTGATCATTGCGGATGAACCCACGACGGCGCTGGACGTGACCATCCAGGCGCAGATTCTGGAACTGCTGCGGAAACTGAAGGGAGAAATCAACGCTTCCATCATGCTGATTACGCACGATCTGGGCGTGATCGCGGAGATGGCAGATTACGTGGTGGTTATGTACGCCGGACGGATTGTTGAAAAAGGCCTGGCGCATGAAGTATTCCTGGATCCCCGCCATCCGTACACGATCGGCCTGATGGAATCCAAACCTGTGATTAACAAAACGGTGGACCGCCTCTATTCCATTCCGGGGTCTGTTCCGAACCCTGTCAATATGCCTGACTACTGCTATTTCCGGGACCGGTGCGAGAAGTGTGTCGAAAGATGCAGCGGAAAATATCCTCCGGAAATCCATGTAAGCGACACGCATATTGTCAGCTGCTGGCGGTATTTTGACGATCAGAATCGAGGTGGCAACGAATGAGCGAGACCGGCACGAACGTTCTGGAAGTTCGCAATCTGTGCAAATATTTCCCCATCAAAGCCGGGCTCTTCAGCCGCGTTGTCGGGCATGTGCATGCCGTTGAGAATGTTTCCTTTACCCTGAAGCGGGGCACCACGATGGGGCTGGTCGGTGAATCCGGCTGCGGAAAAACCACCGTGGGGAAAACGCTGCTGAACCTGACACCGAAAACCAGCGGTGAAGTTATATTCAACGGGAATGTACGCCTGGATGAACTGTCCGGCAGGGAACTGCGCGCATTCAGACCGAAGATTCAGATCATTTTCCAGGATCCCTATGCCAGCCTTTCCCCCCGGCTTCCGGTGGGCGAGATTATCGGCGAGGCTGTAAGGGAGCATCACCTGGTTCCCGACAACGAACTGGATGCCTATGTATCCAGGATCATGAAAAGCTGCGGTCTGTTTGACTACCAGAAGGACCGGTATCCGCATGAATTCTCGGGCGGACAGCGGCAGCGGATCTGCATCGCGCGGGCGATCGCACTGAATCCGGACTTTATCGTCTGTGACGAACCCGTATCCGCGCTGGACGTATCCATCCAGGCGCAGATCATCAACCTGCTGGAAGACCTGCAGAAGGAATTCAATCTGACGTACCTCTTTATCAGCCACGACCTGTCCGTGGTACAGCACATATCGGATACGGTGGGCGTGATGTATCTTGGAAACATGGTGGAGTACGCGGACAAGAAGGAGATTTTCGCCAATCCTCTGCATCCGTACACCAAGGCGCTGTTCAGCGCGATTCCGGTACCGGATCCGACCGTAAAGATGAACCGGATTATCCTGGAAGGGAACATTCCATCCCCGGCCAATCCGCCGTCCGGATGCAAATTCCATACCCGCTGCAGGGAATGCCGCGGTGTGTGCAGCCAGGCAGTGCCCAAGGTGATTGACATGGGCAACGGGCATACGGTTGCCTGCCACAAGTACGATGCGGAGAGCGGATATGACAAAGAAGAAGCCTGAACAGCCGGAATGGGATGACGGGCGCACGATCGCGAATATGAATGTGGAGGGGATGCCCTGGTATTCCCCCGGGAAGCGTATTTCCAGGCGGAAGGACCGGGAAAAACCGGAGGACCGGGAGGAAGTGCTGACAAAACAGGAATCCCGGTATTATACCTGGGGTGCCCTGAAGGCGGCGCTCCTGGTGGTCGGGATCCTGTGCGCCGGGCTGGTGCTGTTTGTCCTTTTCTGCCAGCATGTATGGTTCCGGTGAATTCATCAGGAAATTAAAAGACGGCATTGCTTCGTGCAATGCCGTTTTTTGCAGATCCGGCGGTTAATCCAGCGGGATGTTTTTGTCATGGTAGGTTCCTTCTGTACAGACAGCCAGTAAGCTGGGCCACTGATTGCCGCCGTCCGTCCGCATCTGGAAAACCTTTCCGCCTGTTTCCAGACGAACCAGGACAAGATCGCCGCTGTCATTTCCGGGAACAGCGTAAAAGACCGCCTCATTGCAAACGGTGATTTTCAGGGCTTTTTCCCGGTCAACATTCAGGAACAGGGGCATGGCGGCATCCTTCCGGAGATAAAATGAAAGCGACGTATAATTTCCCGGGGCTACCGCCACCTGCCGCCCTTCATATTCAGCGATGACAGCTTTATCAGGTTCTGTAAGAGGCTCGCCCTGGTTTTGCACCAATGCGGCAGACAGGACGGCATCTACCTGGAACTGATATTCAGAGGTGGTGAGACGCGAATGAATGGAAAAGATCAGAAACGCAATACCGACAAGAAGCAGGACGAGGGTTAAGATGAGCAGAGCTTTGAAGACTTTCATGCAGAAGCCTCCTCACGGACAGTAAGTCTGTTTTTGCCACGGAAACGGGAGACGGTGACGCAGGCGGTCAGGAAGGCCAGCAGAAGCATCAGTGATCCGGGCCATTCCCTGTCAGCCTGGAAACCCGCAAAGAGGAAAACAATGTTTCCAATCAATGCGGCAAGCGAAAAAATGGCACAGCCGGCGGCAGAACGGAGGACACGGCCGATGCCGTTCTCCTTCTGCAGGCGGGTCATTTTTTCCTCCGTGCGGAAGAGGGCGGCGATGCCCAGAATCCAGTAAAGAAGGGGAAAAAGGCTCAGGGCCGCGGGCAGGAAAACATACAGGACCGTGGCTCCCGGAAAGTTCAGTTTAAAATACAAAATAAGCAGGACGGCGAAAATGAACCAGGGGACAAGGGCCTCCAGGATCAGGGCGCGCTTTGACTGACGCGCGGAAAGACGGAACCAGTCCCCGCGGTATACCGGGATGCGTTTTTCTTTTCCCGTTTTCTCATCAAAGCGGGTTTCATTCACCCAGTCTTCCTTGTATTTCCTTTCCTTCATTGCGGAGATTCATTCCTTCCGTCTGCAGATGATTCACAGCGATTATATCATATATGGCAGGGGAAAAGCATTATATTGTGGTTTTCACACAGGTTTTTCGCCGAAGGAAAGAGAAGGCAGGTGCATGAGAAAGAAGCGTGACCGGGCAGGACAGGTTACCAGCCAAAGGCCAGGACCTTCAGGATCATGAGGAGCAGCAGGTGGCCCGGATAGAGAGCGTAGCTGACAACTTTGTTCATCCGGATATCCGAAGGGAAACGGATGAGAATGAACGGCAGGGACAGGAGGGCGTAGGTCTCCAGGCGCAGGAAGGATTTGAGCGGACCGGAAAGCCAGTCCGGCAGACTGCTGACGGAGAACTTTATACCGAAGAGGGAAGAGGTGACCTCATAGCCGGTGCCCCAGAAAAGGAAAAAGGCCACCATGACCGCCGCGATGCCCGGACGGGACCCCCGGGCTGCGTACATCAGGATAAACAGAAGGATTCCTTTCCAGCCGTAATCCGCGCGGAGAACGGTGGCCAGGATCATCGCGGCTGCGGGGGCCCAGAGATGGCTCCAGTACTTTTTCTCCCGGATGCCCCAGAGGGCGCAGAGCCCAAGGAAGAGCGTCAGGAAAATATTCGGCTTCTGCAGGAAAACGGCATAGAGGACATCCCGAAGGCCTTCGAAGGTAAAACCGCCGGCGAGCGGGGAAAAGAACTCATGGATCAGGACGCCGAGACGGCCCTGCGTATTGAGAGCAAGGGCGTAGAGCGGCTGGGAAAGGAAACCGACCAGCAGGATCCGGATGAGATACTTCGGAACGCTGCGGGTGCGGCTGAAGCCGACGATCATGCACCAGATATAGATGGGAAAAGCGATGCGCCCGACGAGACGCATCTCATACAGGTTATTAAACAGCACCTTGCCGGCATGATCAATAAACATGAAACCCAGGGCAATCAGCTTCAGCCAGCCGGTTGCCAGATTTCCCGCGGGCAGCGGGGACGCAGGGGGAGCATATTCCTCCAGGCGGACAATCTTCATTGGCAGACTCCTTATCGGGCAAAGAATCCTGTGATCAGCATTGTAACACGGCCGGAAGGGAATGGAAAGAATCTCTTTGTTTCCGCCGGGCGATAAGCTTGTCAAGAAGAGCCAAAACCGGTATAATAGGCGCAGACAATCCGCAAGGAAACGAAAGAATGAATCCATCTGTGAGGAGGGAACTCTGATGATTGACGATGTTATGAATACCGCGAAAGAAAAGATGCAGAAATCCTGCGCCGTATACGAACGGGATATGATGGGCCTGCGGGCCGGCCGCGCCAATCCGCAGCTGCTGGACCGGATTATGGTGGACTACTACGGAACGCCCACACCCATTCCGCAGATCGGCAACATTTCGTCGCCTGAACCGCGGCTGCTGGTGATTGCTCCGTGGGAAGCAAAGATGATTCCCCAGGTGGAAAAGGCCATCCAGAAGAGTGACCTGGGACTGAATCCCTCCAACGACGGAAAGATTATCCGTCTGGTGTTTCCGGAACTGAACGAGGAACGCCGCCGGGATCTGACCAAGGTGGCCTCCAAGGGCGCGGAGGACACCAAAGTGGCGATCCGTGCCATCCGCCGCGACGCGATCGAGCAGATCAAGAAGCTGAAGAAAAACAGCGAGATTACCGAGGACGACCAGAAGGACGCCGAGGAAGAGATCCAGAAGATGACGGACAAGG
>CAMJTZ010000090.1 GCA_946408865.1 uncultured Clostridia bacterium | reverse complement strand
GGGCTCCATTTTATGAAATGTGGGGAAAACCGAAAAGCTGTCGCGAACCCCAGGAGAACTGTCTTAATTATACTGATTTCCTACCAGATCGTCAAGCATCTGTTATTGTATACAATATTACGGTTTTGTTCACTGCAGCCGGCCGGCAATTGCCTCAAGAAACACCCGGCTGTTCACAGGCGTTACTTCCCCGTCGCAGAGGAGCGCCAGGTCCTTTGTCATTGTGCCGCTGTTGATCGTATCCAGGGTAGCCTTTTCCAGCCGGTCCGCAAACGCCTGCAGATCTGTCAGTCCGTCCAGTTCACCGCGTTTACGGAGTGCGCCGCTCCAGGCAAAGATTGTCGCAACGGGATTGGTACTGGTTTCTTCCCCTTTCAGGTATCGGTAGTAATGGCGGGTCACAGTTCCGTGGGCCGCTTCGTACTCATACTGTCCGTTGGGGCTGACGAGCACAGAGGTCATCATCGCAAGAGATCCGAAAGCCGTTGCGATCATATCGCTCATAACATCGCCATCGTAGTTTTTGCAGGCCCAGATAAAGCCGCCTTCGGAGCGGACAACCCGCGCGACCGCATCGTCAATCAGCGTATAGAAATAGGTGATGCCGGCTTTCTCAAAAGCTTCTCTGTATTCCTTTTCATACATTTCCGCAAAGATATCCTTGAAGCGGTGATCGTACACTTTGCTGATCGTATCTTTTGTGCTAAACCAAAGATCCTGCTTTGTATCCAGCGCGTACTGAAAGCAGCTGTGTGCGAAGGAAGTGATGGATCCATCCAGGTTATACATTCCCTGCAGAACGCCCGGGCCTTTGAAGTCAAAAATCGTTTTGCGGGTTTCCTCCCCGCCTTCACCGGTGAAAACGAGTTCTGCCTTTCCAGTGCCGGGAATCCGGACTTCCGTGTTTTTGTACACATCACCGTAAGCATGACGCGCAATGGTGATCGGCTTTTTCCATGTGCGTACCGTGGGCCTTACGCCATCAACAAGAATCGGCGTACGGAAAACGGTTCCGTCCAGAATGGCGCGGATCGTACCGTTCGGGCTTTTCCACATTTCCTTCAGTCCGTATTCATCCACCCGCTGAGCATTGGGCGTAATCGTGGCGCACTTCACGGCCACGCCGTATTTTTTTGCTGCATTTGCGCTGTCTATGGTGACCTGGTCGTTTGTTTCATCCCGTTTTTTCAGCCCCAGGTCATAATATTCCGTCTTCAGATCGACAAACGGCTCGATCAGCGTTTCCTTGATCCAGGCCCAGAGAACCCGTGTCATTTCATCCCCGTCCATTTCGACCAGCGGGGTTTTCATCTGAATTTTTCCCACGGACAATTCCTCCTGTATACAAAAAATCACCACAGAGCATTTTACGCTCTGCGGTAATCAATTACCATAAATTTCCCAAAAAACAACACAGAAACAACTAATGGAAATCATACTCCGCGGCAGCTGAATCGGGTTCCGGTGTAGCAGTTGAAAATACTTCGAAGTGATTGTAATCGTCCCGCGAATAATAACCCTCATAATCCGGATCCGCGTCATCCGGCACGCTCAGTCCCTGCTCATTGGTGCCGAGGATCATTCCGCTTCCGTCCCATTCTCCGGCAATAGGAAAAATGATCGTCATCTGCATGCAGCTCTGTCCTGTGAGATAAGCGTTCGGCTCATAGGCGTAGTAGATCTGGGGCATATTGCCGTTCATCTCGTCAGCTGGTTCTTCGAAGGAATCTCCGGGATTCTCCCTTGCTTTCCGGACCCGCTCTTCAGGAATCCGGGCAGCTTCCTCCCGCGTCATGTTTTCACCGTACAGAGCTTGGATCAGTGCCGATGCAATGGCCGGAAAACGATCAAGATCGTTCACCCGGAGTTGAAGCGTATTCAGGGAATCGTAGTAAAGCTCGACGGTGATCTCGACGCCTTCGGGTATTTCCGCGTTGTCTTCCGCTGTAATTCCCATTACCGTCTCACCGGGATAGCACGCAAAAAGGCTGTTGATGGGGGTTTCCCCGTTTTCAGCGAGCAGCCTGTTTGTATTTTCCGTATATTTCTTCAGGATCTGCAGTGCCGGAGTCGTTTCCAGCCATTGCAGTTCCGCCGCGGCCGAATTCACTGCCAGCAGCAGGGCCAGGATCACCGCGGCTGTCCGCTTTACCATTTGATTCCGTCTTCCTCCGCTTTATCTCTTCGCAGCTCAACCGACCGGCGGATCAGTTCCACCGCGCCGTCTATACCCAGCACCCCCGTATCCAGACACAGGTGGTAATTTGCCACGTCTCCCCAGGTTCCGGTCGCATAATAGTTGTAATAGGTTGCGCGCTGTTTGTCTGCCTTGCGGATGGTTTCCTCAGCCTTCATCCGGTCCATATCATAGAGCATGGTGATCCGTTTGATCCGCTCTTCCATGGAGGCTTTGATAAAAACATTCAGCACATTTTCATGATCACGGAGCACGTAGTCGGCGCAGCGGCCGACAATCACGCAGGGGCCCTTATCCGCAATTTTCCGGATGGCATCGAACTGAGCGAGAAATATCCGGTGATTCAGGGGCATCTCCAGATACATCCCGGCGGGATCCATTCTTCCCTGGAATCCCATCATTGAAAAAAAAGAACGTCTTTCCTGCTTCTCGTCGTAGTTTTCCATCACTTCCTGGCAGATTCCGCTTTCCTTCGACGCTTCAGCCAGGAGTTCCTTATCGTAGAAAGCAATGTTCATGATCTCCGCCAGTTTCTTTGCGACAGCGCGTCCGCCGGATCCATACTGTCTGCCAATCGTAATGATCGGATTGAATGCCATAGCTCTCTTCCTTTCTGTATATCCTGAATATCGTTGTGTGAATCGTTTTGTTGTTTATTTTCGCTTCCGATGCAGGATTTTCCTGCTTTCTCTCCTTGTGTTTCTTTCTTTTTCGTGTTATTCTGCGGAAGCGGTGGTTTCCGCAATTTACATCAAAGGCAGACGGAATGAAAATGAAAACACCTGTTAACGCCCGGGTTTTAAAACATCACATCACTTATGACTGGTGGAAATATCTGCTGGTGATTCTGGCCGGCATTTTTCTGACAAATCTGATTCTGACGGTGACAGCCCCCCGCACTCCGGCGGAAAAGGAAGTCACGTTCTACATCTGCGGTTATGCGGATACTTCTGTTCTGACGCCTTATATGGACAAGGTAAAGAAAGAAGAAATGCCAGAGATGGAATCCATGTTCCCGAACCTGCTGATCATGGACGATGCCTATGGTCCGATGCAGCTTGTAACCTATATTGCCGCGCAGGAGGGAGATCTTTATCTCCTTCCGCGGAATGATTTCCTCTCCTTTGCTTCCTCCGGAGCTTTTGCGCCGCTTGAGGAGAACCAGGAACTGATGGACTTTTTTGCCGAAGCTGGAGTTGATCTTCGCCGCGGCTGGCGTACCCTCACCAATTCTGATGAAACGCACCTTTACGGCATCCCGCAGGATCTTCTTCCCGGTCTTCAGTCTATGTGCTATGCCGACAACGGTTATCTCGCTGTGCTTGCCGGTGGCGGCAATGTAGAGAACACGATCAGGTTCCTCCGTATTCTCTGCCGGGATACGATCACAGCCTCCGAAACGCCGCAGCCCACCGAAACGCCGTGACATTTTATCAGCGTCTGAGTGATGGAAAAGGCCGGGACATTTTGTCCCGGCCTTTTCCATTCCATATCTGTTATTCGCCTCTGAGCCCTTTCGCCAGTGCGTCGTGCAGATCCTTTTCCTGTTCGCTGAATCGCTTTGCCGGATCATACCAGACCGGCGCTGCCACTTTGAACAGGTGCTTTTTCCGGTCAATATGCACCGGATACATTTTCATTGCGCGGCCGCTGGAGCGGTACCACAGTTCACCGATCCGGAGCCAGCCCGTATTGATCCACTGATGATGGCTCAGCCAGCCGCTCGGCTGTTCCGGAAAGATAATCAAGGCTTCATCCTTCTGCAGGACCCGAATACTCTCACGGAAAGTGATCATAATCCGCTGGTCATGGTATACAGGGATGTAGGGAACGCTTCGCAGGATCGGAGGAAGTACTGCCGCCGCCATATACGGTACCGTTCTCGTCAGTACCGGCTCGAAGAAGCTGCCCGGCTTCCACCAGTAATCCTGACGTACATACGCCGGAACCTTTTTTCTGTCCAGCACCCCGTCATTGATCCAGGGGTGGCACTTGTCCCGCAATGGGAATTTGGTCATCATATCCAGCGGCCCGACAGCTCCCACGTGATTCACGACAAAGACACAGGGGCCCTCTTCAAAAGGAACTTCCCATTCCGTCTTCATCTTTCGGGAGAAAAGCCGGATCATCCCGCCGGCATATTTATAGAACCGTTTTCCCATCTTGCATTCCCCTATCCGGTTACTCAGTTGCTTCTGGAGTAATTAGGCGCTTCCTTTGTAATGGAGATATCATGCGGATGACTTTCCGCCAGTCCGGCTCCGGTGATACGGATAAACTCGCTGTTTTTCCGCAGGTCGTCAATTGTTTTTGCGCCACAGTATCCCATACCGCTCCGGAGTCCTCCGACCATCTGGAAAACCGTATCCGCAAGCGTTCCCTTGTAAGGAACGCGACCCTCGACGCCTTCCGGAACCAGCTTCTTCTGTCCTTCCTGGAAATAACGGTCCTTAGAGCCGACAGCCATGGCGCTCATGCTGCCCATTCCGCGGTAAACCTTGAAAGAACGTCCCTGGTAAATCTCCATCGCTCCGGGGGATTCTTCCGTGCCGGCCAGAAGGCTGCCAAGCATGACGCAGCTCCCACCTGCGGCAAGCGCCTTTGTAATATCGCCAGAGTACTTGATACCGCCGTCCGCGATAACGCGGACACCGTACTTCTCCGCCTCTTCCGCACAGTCCGCGATCGCTGTGATCTGCGGAACGCCGATTCCGGCAACGACACGGGTTGTGCAGATGGATCCGGGGCCGATACCAACCTTCACACAGTCCACCCCGGCCGAGATAAGGTCATGGGTTGCCGCAGCAGTCGCCACGTTGCCGGCAAAGAGCGTAATGTCCGGATACTTGCTGCGAATTTTTTCAACCTGCCTCAGTACACCGGCACTGTGCCCGTGCGCAGTATCAATGTTAATCACATCAACTTTGGCATCCAGGAGCGCATCAATCCGTTCATAAACATCATTGGTGACGCCGACTGCCGCGCCGCACAGAAGACGGCCGTTGGCATCCTTGGCGCTGTTCGGATATTTGGAAGTCTTCTCAATATCCTTGATGGTGATCAGGCCCCGGAGATACCCGTTCTCATCCACGATGGGCAGTTTCTCGATCCGGTGTGCTGCCAGGATCTTTTTTGCTTCCTCAAGGGTTGTGCCCTCAGGCCCGGTAATCAGATTTTCGCTTGTCATCACCTCGCCGATCGGGCGGGAATAGTCCGTCTCGAACCGGAGATCTCGGTTTGTCAGAATACCGACCAGCTTGCCGTCGCGGGTGATCGGAACGCCGCTGATCTTGTAACGGCTCATCAGCTCCTCTGCGTCGCTGATCAGGTTTTCAGGGCTCAGGAAAAACGGATCGGTAATTACGCCGTGTTCACTGCGTTTTACTTTGTCAACCTGGGCAGCCTGCTCTTCAATCGTCATATTCTTATGAATAATGCCGAGGCCACCCTCGCGCGCCATGGCTATCGCCATTTTGCTGTCGGTCACAGTATCCATGGCCGCTGATAGAATCGGTATATTCAGCCGGATATTTTTTGTCAGCTGGACGGAAAGATCCACATCCCGGGGAAGCACTTCACTCTTCGCCGGGACCAGCAGTACATCGTCAAACGTAAGGCCTTCCCTGATTCTGTCCTGCAGCATTCTGTTTTCCTCCTCTTGCCTTTATATTAGACGATATGTTACCAAAAAAAGGCTTTCCTGTCAATCTTCCGTCTTTCCCTTTCTTCCTTTTTTGTCTTTCATGTGATAAGATAAAAATCATCAGGCAGGAACGCATACGATACCCTGCCCCCTTTCTGAATCACTCCGAGGAGGCTTAGCAATGAAACTAAAAAGACGGGCTTTCATTTGTACAATGCTTTCTGTAGTATTTCTTTTTGTCAGCAGTCTGGCGCAGACGGCGGGAATTTCCCGCCAGCTTGCAGACAGCGGAATCGTGCTGCTCTTTGAAACAAACAACGTAACGCTTTCCGGCGCTGCGGATTTTTATCTGAACGGCGAACGTTTCAAATCCGCAGAGGTCACTTACAAACAAGCCGGAACTGATTCCTTTTGGGATCTTCAGCTAAAGACGCCCCGCGAATACCGTACAGACCGGGAAACCGGATTTATTATCATCGCCAATGATGAAAATGTTTATGTCATGGAACGCTATCACCCCGGTATATATTCAGATGGTTCAGTTTATCCCTGCGAAACGCTGATCCGCCGATCCACCCGGTCCGATATCCTCGTTGCGGCAGCCAGAGCCCTTGCGGATCAGCTGGAGGTGCTTCTTCCGGCCGGCACTTTCACCGTGACCGATTTTCCCTCCGGAGACCAGGTCATTTCTGTCAAAGTAGCGGAAGGTTCCGTTCCCGCACTTCTGAATTCTTTCCTCAACCTGGCCGCGGATTTCGCGCTCCGCCGCTATATGGGAATCGAATACGATACGCAGGATGAAACATCCCGTGCGTATTACGCTGACAATGCCGAAACCATTACGCAGCGCATCGTCCGTACTACAACTTCCTTCGAACTCGGGAAAGCGGATTTCAGCGTGACACTTGACGAAAAAGGGCGTTTCTCCAACGCGGAAGGAACGGCTGTTTTCCTGCTCTTCGCCGACAACCAGGCCGGTATCCCGCTCGAGATTTATTTCGATCTGACCGCTTCCGACTATGGTTCAACTGCCGTTGAAATGTTCAACCCGCTGTACTACGATGTAATTCCCGCCGGCAGCGGACCGGAAAAAACGGATGAAGTGGAGCCGTCCGTCGCAGAACGGCTGACCGCGCGCGCGAAGGCGGTACTCGCCGCCGGCGGATATGATCCTTCGGAATTCACGCAGCCTGAAGTAACCACGGAGGATGGCCTGTACTATGTAACATTCCCTGGCTGGGGTGATTTCGACGTTGTCAGCACGGTTCTCAATGAGCAGGGGGCGTTCCTTCAGCTTGGAGATGGGCGCGAGCAATGGTATATGTCCAATGCGCACGAGCCTTCGGAAGCTGAGCTTTCCCCGGAATCCGCCGCGCTGTTGCATTCCTTTATCCGGGAAGCTTTCCCGGAACTGGCGGAAAAATGTGTTTCTTTCTGTCCGACGCTTGAATACAGCTATGACGGGGGATCCTGGGTATACTGTACAGCGCAGGACAAAAACAATTCTGATCTCCCGTATTCCTTCTATCTCCGGCTCACCGCCCCGCAGAAAGTAGTCAGTTTTGACTGCCTTACCCGCTGACCGAACCCCGATTGTTGCAGGGAAAAGGCCTGTATCTTTCGTTTGACTTTCCCATATGCGTGTGGT
>CAMJTZ010000089.1 GCA_946408865.1 uncultured Clostridia bacterium | reverse complement strand
TTGTGATAGACGAACTATCGTCATTTAAAAGCTGGCAGTCGAAACGGTTCCGGGCTATGCTCCGGCTGCAGACGAAGGCGGAACGGATTGTCGGCCTCACCGGCACGCCGACCGGGAACGGGCTCATGGATCTCTTCGCGGAATACCGGGTGCTGGACCGGGGCGAACGGCTGGGGCGGTTCATCGGGCGGTACCGGGAAGCGTACTTCCTGCCGGACAAGCGCAGTGCGCAGCAGGTGTTCACATGGAAGCCAAGACCTGCGGCGGATCCGGGAGGATTTCCGGTTGTCGGGAAGGAACCGGAAGGAAAAAACGCGGCGGCGGTGAATAAAGTAAACAAAGAGACGTTATATAAAACAGAAGGATGAAAGGAGACGATGAAATGGCGTCCAGCACGATCAGGAAGCCTTTTCTGAAGCTTCTGCCCATCCAGATTGCAGCGGTGACAGCCGGATCCATCAACGCGCTGGTCGACACGATCCTGACGGGCAGGTACATCGGCCCGGAAGCAGTGGCCGGAATCGGCTTTTTCAATCCGATGCTGACGGTGACCTTCCTGTTTTACGTCATCCTGCGGGGCACCACGATTCTTTGCGGCCGGGCGATCGGCAGCGGCAGACGGAACGACGTGATTTCCCTGTTCTCCACCGCGGTGGCTACCGTGACAGGGTACGGGCTGCTGCTGGGTTTCGGATGCTTCTGCCTCCGGAGCCCGCTGGCCGGGCTTCTGGGCGCCCGCGGTGAGACGGCGGAATACCTGCGGAGCTATATTGCCGGCTACGCGCCTGGCATTCCGTTCCTCTGCGCCACATCCGCGCTGCTGACCTATCTGCCCTGCAATAATGAACTGAAGAAAAGCTACTATGTCACCGGATTTATGGTGGCTTCCAATACGGCGCTCGATTTCCTGATGGTCAGCGTCCTGGAAACGGGGATCTTCGGCATGGGACTGGCTACCGCTGTCAGCTACGTTCTTTCCACGCTGATTCTGTTTCCGGCTTTCCTGAAGAAATCAAAGGCATATCACTTCGAGTGGAAACTGATCAGCTTCCGGAATATGCGGGAGACGATCCGGCTGGGTTTTCCGGAGGTGCTGTTCAACGCCGGAGTAACGCTCAGAAGCTATCTTCTCAATCTGACCGTCATGGGTTCGATCGGGGCGGCGGGCATCGCCGCACTGAATGTTGAAAACACCCTGCTGTGCTTTATCGGCGCAATTCCGCAGGGAACGGGCAACGCATTTACGCTCATGGCCAGCATCTATTACGGGGAAAGGGACCGTGAAAGCCTGAAGGCACTTACGGGCTATGCCGTGAAGACGGGGCTGCTGCTGAGCGGCGTGGTTATGGCGATCGCGATGGCCGGCAGCGGAGTGATCAGCGGTTTTTTCTTTCCGGAAGGCGGAGAGACCGCACGCCTGACGCGGGAGATGCTGCTCTGCTTCTCTTCCTCTTTTGTTTTCAACACGGTGTTTGTGGTGTGGACCCGGCTCCTGCAGATTGAGGAGCATATGAAGATTGTGAACGTGATGAACTTCATGGGGCAGCTTTTTATCGCGGGAATGGCCATTGCCGGAATGCAGCTGTTCGGGGCGACAGGGGTCTGGCTGGCGCAGCCCCTGGCTGACATCCTCAGCCTGCTGTCGGTCCTCGTCTGGATTATGGCCGGTCTGCGGAGGCTTCCGCGGTGCGCGGAGGAATGGATGAAATTGCCGGAGGGCTTCGGCGCGAAGGCGGAAGACGTTCTGGAGGCCACGGTGAACAGTATGGAGGAAGTGGCCCGGCTGTCAAAGGATATCATCGATTTCCTGGGAACCCGGGGTTTTTCCATGAGAACCCGCTCCGTCGTCGGCTTATGCGTGGAGGAGATGGCCGGGAATGTGATCTGCTACGGCCGGAAGGACGGAAAGGCGCACACAGTGGAAATCCGCGTGGTGGCGGAGAAGGAGCTGGTGGTGCGGGTTCGGGACGACTGTCCCGCTTTCGATCCGAAACAGCGGATCGACCAGTTCGAGCCGGAGGATCCGGCGAAGAATATCGGAATCCGGATGATCGGCAGGCTGACGAAACACATGGATTATCATACGGATGCGGGTGTCAATACGCTGCTGATGATCATCTGACCGGCATACGAAGCCGCCCGGGAAGCCTCAGAAAAAAAGAGCGCCGAAGCGCTCCGGTCTATACGGATCATGATGCTCTTCACATCCAGTCCTTCAGGTTAAAGTCGGGATTCGGGCATTCCGGCAGCGGTTCGCCCTTCTTGTGATACTGAATCAGATACATATAGTGCCGTTCTTCCCACGTGCATTTATTGTAATATACATCGTAATCCTTTGTTTTATATTTCGCGGCGAGATAATCGCAGTACGCCAAAAACTCATTCATGGTGCCGCCGGAAGTTTTTTCCATCTCTTCGTTTGAAAGCCTGTTCTTCATTTCACTCATTTTCTTCCGATGATTTGCAATCTGGTTCTGATGGCGGGAATGATCGTGCTGTGCTTCTTCGCCGCGCATACAGTGTTTACCAGTACAATGCCGGAAGGTTTCAAGGGCACCGCAGGGATCCATAAGGCCCATATCTCGCTGCTCGGCTTTGCCCATATCTTCAACGCCATGGCGCTGGCCTGCGGCGGCATCATATACACGCTGAAGGGCGGCAGCAAACAGGCGGCGGTTTACTACAAAACCTTTATTCTTCTGACGGCGGCGGGCAGCGCTCTGCGGCTGATCGGGACGATTGTCTATCCCGGATTCGGGTTTAGTGACGTCCTGCTTATCTGCATCCTGCTGCTGCTCCTGATCCTCGCTTTTGCAAAGGATCTCGGCGAGAAGATCACATGGATTCTTTTCTGTTTAACGCTGATTCTGGAAGTGGTACTCGCCATCGTCACGTTTGACAAAGATATGGTTTTGGTCAGCATCGTGAGCAGTGTTTCCCGGTTGGTGCTGCTTGTCTCCATCGGCTTCTCCATCCGCGCCAAATACCTGGACAAGAAGGAACGCGGCAGCAAATAAGCAGTGAAGACTACGGTCCGGCAGGACGCGGGATCCGGATCAGACGATCCGGTATCCTTCGGAGGCCAGAAGGTTCAGAGCACGGTCAAAATTCTCTTCTTTTACAAGAATATAGTCCGTATTATAGGTCGAAACAGCAAAGATGCCGATCTGATGCGCCGCAAGAATTCCGGACAGCGCGGAGAGGATTCCGATCAGGGAGAAGTCCAGAACGCCCTGAATCCGGAATCCTTTCCATCCGTCCTCCCGCGCGACAGTCCGGACGGGCGTGTCCTCCGTCCTGCAAACCAGAGACAGCTCCTCGTCCGTTTTTCCGATGAAGAAAAAATCCGACGCAGGATCGATATCCGTCCATGCGGCCACCTTACACACTGTCAGGCTGTACGGCAGTTTTTTCAGTTCCATAAAAATCTCCATACGGCTTACCGGGATTTCCGCTCCGGATGCCTTTCATAGTATGCTTTTTTATCCGCATACATCTCTCTGTCCGCCGTCCGCATGGCTGTGCGGATATCCTCATCACCGCGGATGACATGCACGCCTGTGGAGAAAGAAAGCCCTTCAACGGCGGCAGCCCGGTCATGGAGCTGCTTCTGTTTCGCCGCGGCTGTTTCCTCATCCATTCCTTCCGCGAGGATCATATTTTCTCTGCCCGCCGGATCCGGCCTGTTCCGGAATCCCGCGTACGGCAAAACCCGGGAGCGGCTGCATTTCAGATGATTCAGTATTCTACCATAGCCATGCTAAAAAAGAAAACGAAAAAAGACGGACACGGAATCCGCAGGATTTGACAGAAAGCGGCTGATTGGATACACTTTGTGCAAAACCGGAAGACGAAACCGGCGGGAGCTCAAAGGAGGCAGAACATGCCAAAGCAGGAAATTATTCTTCCCGGCGTTTCCAACGCACGGGAACTGGGAGGATATACCGTCGGCGACAGGCAGATCCGGAAAGGGGTGCTGCTGCGGTCCGGCGCGCTGACGCACGCGACCCCGGAGGCGCTGGAAACCCTGCGGGACAAATACCGCGTGCAGACGGTGGCGGATCTGCGCATGACCATAGAGCGGAACACGCACCCGGATCCGGAAATCCCGGGGGCGGAAAATCTGCATCTGCCGGCGCTGGAAATAGATGAATTCCAGGCTTCCATTCCCCCTGAACTGCTGCAGGAATACGCCGACGGAAGAAGGGATTCGCTGGCGCTCTTCAACGCCGCCTATAAAAACGGCATGTTTGACGAAGAACTGTATACGCGCGCACTCCTGCGTGAGCGCGCGAAGAAAACCTGGAAGGACTTCTTCGGGGCGCTGCTGGCGCTGGAGGAGGACCGGGCGTTCCTGTGGCACTGCGTCGACGGCAAAGACCGCGCCGGCTGCGCGGCCATGCTGCTGCTGTACGCCCTCGGGGCAGACCGGGAAATCGTGCTCCGCGACTATCTGCTGACCAATGAATTTATCCCGCCGCGGAAGTTCGGCGCGAAAGGAATTCTGCTGCATCTCTGGCCGAAGCAGAAGGTCAGGGCACTCCGGTTCGCGGTCGGCACCGTGTTCAAAGAATATATGAACTACGCGATCGATACGCTTGAACGGGAATACGGTTCCGTTACGGAATATCTGCGGCAGGAGACCGGCGTGGGAGAAGCGGAACGGGAAGCGCTTCGCGCCAGATTCCTTGAATAAAAACTCATTTCACCACCGCCATGCCGTAGGCAAACAGCCTTTTCAGATCCGTCCAGGCCATATTGCGGCCGCGCCCGCCCATCACCGCGGCGATCAGCGTGACGCCGTTTTCCTGATAGGCACCGACATAGCAGAAGCCGGCGGAGGAAGTATAGCCGCTTTTCACCCCCGCCGCATGGGGAATATAGTATGCTGAGGCCGGATTGAAGATTTCCCATTTCAGAGCAATGGGCAGTGCCTCCCGCTTTTCCGTCGCCGGCAGGGTATATTTCAGGCAGGTGACAATTTCACGGAAGGGAGCCAGCGTCAGGCCGTAACGTGCCGCCGCTGCCAGATCCCTTGCTGTCGTATAGTGATTTTCCGCGGTGTAGCCGTGCGGATTGACAAAGTGCGAATTTGTCATCCCCAGCTCCGCCGCGGTTTTATTCATCTGCTCGGCAAAGGCTTCCGTGCTCCCGGAGCAGAGCACCGCCACCGCGTTGGCCGCATCGTTTCCGGAGCGGATGATCATGCCGTAGAGAAGGTCCCGCAGGGTCATGGTTTCCCCCGGGGTAACCGGAAGGAGCGTGCTGTCCGCCGGGACCTCCTTCGCGGCCTCGGGAATGACGACGGTTTTATCGGGATCGCACAGAGAGAGGGCGGTCAGGAGTGTGACGATTTTAGTGGTGCTGGCAGGCTCCGCCGGCTCGTCCGCCGCCTTTTCCAGCAGCACTTCACCGGTTACCGCATTGATCAGGCAGGCGTTTTTCGCGTACAGATACGTTCCTTTCAGACTGGCGGGATCCGTATCGTCAAAATAAACCGGGGCTTCATAACCGTATCGGCTGAGGTCGCTCATCAGCAAGGCGTATTCATCCGCGGAGAGTTTTCCGTCCGGGACAATGCCGTCCGGGGCCGGTACGGTCATCTGTGCCTCAAAGGCGGCGACAGCGGCTTTTGTATTGGCTCCGTATCTTCCGTCCGCGCTGTCCCGGAGCAGATTCAGCTGAATCAGCTTCTGCTGGGCTTCCCGCACCCGGGAGCCCCAGCTTCCTTCCTGCAGCGTGCGCAGAACAGCGCTGTTTTCCTCCTGCAGGATCAGCTCTGCGGTTTTCGCGTCAGGCGTTCCGGTAGGGGAGACGCCGAAGCCGTGATCCGCCAGGATTCTCTGGGCCAGCAGGATGGCAGCCGTGGTTTTTTCTCCGAGGATTCCGTCCGCCGCGCCGATTTCATATCCCAGGGCGAGCAGACGGGACTGCAGGGTTTTCAGATCTGTTTTTTCCGCGCCTGCGGGCAGGGAAAGCCACAGCAGGCAGACGGAGAGAAAGGCACAGCATATTCGCCTGAGACGGATCCGCATGGAGATCACCTCCGGGAGTTTCATCTGCCATATAAACGAGCACAGGGCGGAAATTCTTCCTGAAAATTCCCGGTTGACCTTTTGCTGTTTATTGAATACAATGTGCATGAAAAAGATTTTCCGTACAATTCCATAATGCCAATGGAGAATCTTCTGATACATTTTTATACAGAAAGGATGAAATCCAAGATGAAAAAGGTAATCAGTCTGGTGCTTGCCACGATGCTGCTTGTGCTTCTTGCTTCCGCAGCGCTGGCGGAAAGTCAGGGAACCGTCATGTATGTCCGCACGGGAGACGGCAAATCCCTGCGCGTCCGTTCCAGCATGAGCACGAGGGACACCACCAACGTCATCGGCAGCCTGCCGTACGGCGCGAAGGTTGTGACCTACGGACATATGGGCGGCTGGGCGATGATCGACTACGGCAACCGGACCGCATACGTCATGTACCGTTTCCTGGTGAAATACAAGCCCGAACCCTTCGATCCCGATACCCCCGTGCCTTCCGCTGACACCCGTTCCTTCACCTCCGTCGCACAGCTGAACACGCTGACCGCGAACATGAAACCCGTTACCCCCTATACCGTGGTTGTCCGCCCCACCCGGGCAAGCGGCTGGGTTTACCTGCGGTGGTTCCCCAGCAGAGCCGCGAAGGAAATCACGACGTACAGCGGCTATCATGAGCTGACCGTTATCAACGAGCTGAAGGACTGGTACCAGGTATCCGATCCGACGACCGGCGCAGTCGGCTTTATCTACAAGAGTTATGTGCAGTAAACGCAACACGAGGATAAGGAGATGAACAAAATGAAGAAAATCATAGCGCTGGTACTCAGCCTGGTGATGATCCTGTGCGCTTTCGGAGCGCTGGCTGAAGCAGAAACCGCCGAAAAGACGGAAATGGGCATCCTGGATGTGAACGGAATGTTCAAAATCCAGAGCAAAATGCCGGACGGCTACAGATATGAGCCCGTGTTTGCGACAGATCTGAGCATGGTCGGCATTCTCAGAGCCGGGGAAGGCAAACCGACTGTGATGATCTCCATCGCATACAACGAGGAATACGCGGAAATCGAACGGTTCAACGACCTGGACGAAGCAGCGGTGGAAGAGATCAAGGAATCCTTCCGGGAGCCGGAAATTGAGGAACCGGTTTTTGAAGACATGGAAACCGCTTTCGGAACCCGCCTGCTGAAGGTGACCGATCCAAGCTTTGTGGATATCTACACGATCTACAAGGGCTACGAGATGGAGTTCGTGATGGCCACCGACTCGGATGAAGGAATCAGCGAAGCGGACGTCAAGATGCTGGTGGACTTCATCAGCGATATGGACTTTGTCGCAGTGGAGAAGACCGCGGCGGAATAAAACCGTTCTCCTGTGTGAAATCCTCTCTCCGGCATCCCTGCAACCGTCAGGAATGCCGGTTTTTTGATTTTTACAAACAAAACAGGAAGCAGGGAAATCATTCCTGCTTCCTGTGGCTTCAG
>CAMJTZ010000088.1 GCA_946408865.1 uncultured Clostridia bacterium | reverse complement strand
ACGCTTTCATGAACTCACTGTTTGACCTGCAGCGGATTATGCATTTTTACCGGAACCTGCATGTGCTGTGTATCTATTCGCATCCTGAACTGGTGGGGAAGCTGCGGATCATCGCGGATAAAATGAAGGAAATCTTTTTTGCGGCAGGGCCGGATCGGGAACTTCGCTGCTGCATCCTGCTGATGGAATTCATGCTGGCGCTGGATGAGCACCGGGAGGAATTCGCGCCGGAGATCCGCAGCAGCGAATCTTACAGCTATACGGATACCGTACTTCGCCGCATCATTTCCGTAACGGACTATATCAAAAACAATCTGACTGCGGATGATCTTTCTCAAAGCGCAATGGCGGAGATGGCCGGGATCAGCAAGGACTATTTTTCCCGGATTTTCCGCAATATCACCGGGACGAATTACAGCAAATGGCTGAACACCATCCGGCTGGAAAAGGCGACGGAACTGCTGGCTGACAATAATATGACGCTGACGGAAATCGCGATGCATTCCGGTTTTCAGAGTATTTCCAGTTTTAACCGTGTATTCCACGCGGAGAAAGGAATGTCGCCTGGCGAATACCGGGCGCTGCTGATGCCTTCTTATTCGGGATAAAAATTTATTGCTCGCCCTGAATTCTGTTCATTCTTGCATAGCTTCCGCTCATGGCCACCAGCTCCGCGTGGGTACCGCGTTCGGTGATGCGGCCGTCTTCGATGACCAGGATCTGGTTCGCGCTGCGGATAGTGGAAAGGCGATGTGCGATCGCGATGATAGTGCGGCTTCCGGCCACTCCCGCGATCGCTTTTTGAATCTGCTGCTCTGTTTCCACGTCCACGGAAGCGGTGGCTTCATCAAGAATGATGATCGCTGTAAGCGCCAGGGTGGACAGGATGGCTGCCGTATAGAGATTTTTATAGCGAACCGCTTCCCGGCTGAGCCGCCACAACGTTCTGATCATCGTTTTCCTCCTGAGACCCTGTTCAGAACGGCTGCCGTCAGGACAGGCGAATTGTTTCCTTCAGGTCTTCCTCCAGGGTGAAAGAAGCGCTGCCCATGGCGGATTTCAGTTTGTAAATGCCCCGGAAGCCGCTGAATGCAATATATCCTTCTTCATCCGTGACAAGGGAGGTATGGGTTTCCCAATCTTCATGGATCAGCTTCTTCATGGCATACCAGGAAGGTTTTTCCGTGTTGTCCGCATGCACAAAGCCGGACGGAGCCTTCAGCCAGCAGCCGTCGTTGAAATCCCAGGTTGTGATGGCTTCCACAAGGGGATGGGCAAACAGGACGGAATACATTTCTGAGATCTCCCGGGCCTGGCGCTCTTCCCCTTCGGGCGTGCTGGGCCATTCATCCACCTGCCAGTCGTTGAGGTCGACGATATGCGCGGGCATGATTTTGCCGGAGATCAGCGTGTTTTCCGTGAAATGAATCGGCAGACCGAAACGGGAGAAACGTTCCAGGATCTGATTCAGCTTCTCCAGTCCCCAGTATCCCTGATGCTGATGGCTCTGAATGCCGATGGCGCTGATCGGGACATCCGCCTCCAGCAGCGCTTCGATCAGTTCGGCGTAGCGCTCGCTGGTGTTGAAATCGTTGATGAGCAGGGTGGCGTTCGGATCGCTTTCTTTCGCGGCGGCGAAAACCTCCTTCACGAGGCCGACGCGGCCTTTTTCCTTGCAGATCCTGGTGATCGCGTTGTCATACCGGTCAAACTCGGGCATGATGACGACTTCGTTGATAACATCCCACAGGTTAATGACGCCGCGGAAGGCCTCCACATCCCGGTGAATCCGCGCGATCTGGCGGCGGAGGATTTCCTCGTTGGAGAACTGAAGCAGCCAGGGAGCGCAGGCTGTATGCCAGCAGAGGGGATGCCCTTTGACCTGGACGTTTTTTTCACGCAGCCATTTCGCGGCGGCCATGGTTTCGGTATATGCGGTCCGGCCTTCCTCGGGCTCATAGCGGCCCCAGTAGAAGGGAAGGGTACCGTAATTGAACAGGGCGAACCATTTTTCCATACGTTCCTGCAGGAAGGCTTTCTGCGCGGGATCATCGGTTTTCATGATTGCGACGGCGTCAAAGGCGCCGCAGCCGAAAAGGAACCGGTGAGAAACCTGATCCACGTCGACCTTCTGACGGATTGCGGGTCTCCCGTCCGGATTCAGGACGCGCAGGCGGGCGTCAGACCGGCGGTGTGCAAGTTTATTCTGATCCATAAAGTATATCCCTCCGATTCCTGTATTTTTATCTTCATTCTACCAGAAAGAAAGAAACAGGCTTCCCATTTTTTGATGGGCTACCTGTTACTTTTTGTTCGGACTTATTCAGCCGGAGAACGCTTCGCCCGTCGGCAGCGGCAGGCGAACGATTCGCTGTTCTGCCGGGTTATTCCGGCTGGCACACAATGACGTTTTATACGGTTTTTTCCTGAAAAAACTCGATCTCCTCGCCCAGAGGGCCGAAGCAGAAGGCCATTCTGGCGTGAAATTCCGGAACGGAACGGATGGTAATTTCATTCGGTTCGATGAAGACCTCATATCCTTCAGCCTTCACCTTTGCGACGATTCCGTCCACATCGTCCGTGGAAAACGCGATGTGCCGGACGGCACCCTTCGTGCGGATCCCGGTACCGTTGCAGAATATCTCCAGCAGGCCGTCACCGGAATCAATCATGACGCCTTCCGGCCATTCCCGCACGACAGAAAAACCGAGTACGCGCAGGTAAAAATCCTTTGCCCGGGCAAATTCCTCCGCGGTGCCGCATTTCATGGAAACATGATGAATGCCTGTGATCATGATGCGTTTTCCTCCTTATCCGGCGTTGATCCGCTGCCGGAAACCATTATCCACGATGCGGCACGGGAATGCAAGGAAAACAGTGAACGCGCGGTTTTCTTTGACGCTGCGGATTTCATCTGATAGAATTGGAAAGCAATATGAAAAACAGGAAGGGAATGCCCATGTTCATTCAGGACGACGGAATCCGGCTGAGCGCAATCCTGGAAAAACCGGAAAACGCGGAGGGATGTCCGCTGGTGATTGTGCTGCATGGGTTTACCAGCTCCAAGGACCGGCCGCACACGATCCGGGCGGCCGCGGCCATGCGGGAAGCCGGTTTCGCCACGCTGCGCATGGACCTGTACGGCCACGGCGAAAGCGGCGGTGAATTCCGGCGCCATACACTGTACAAATGGATCTCCAATACGATGGCAGCGATCGAATGGGCCCGGGAGGAGGGATATACCGAACTGTATCTTTCCGGGCATTCCCAGGGCGGACTGGTTGCGACGCTTGCCGGCGGTATGGAGGCGGACCGGATCAGCGGCCTGATCCTGCGGGCGCCCGCGTTCATGATTCCGCAATGCTGCCGGGAAGGGAACCTGCTGGGGACGCGGATTGATCCGGAACGGATACCGGACAGCATTCCCGTGATCAAAGGGCTGGAACTGGACGGAAACTATGTCCGCGTGGCGCAGACGATTCACGTGGAGGAAGCGGCGGAGCGGTTCGGAAATCCGGTGCTGATTCTGCACGGGGATGAAGACGACACAGTTCCGCTGTCCGTTTCACAGGAGATGGCAAAGCGTTTCGGGAACTGTGAACTGGCTGTGATGGCCGGAGAGACGCATCACTTTGACCGCCATCCGGAGCAGATGGAAACCCTCATCCGGGACTGGATGCGGAAGCAGCGGCAGAGACCGGAGCCGTTTCTTTCTCAATAGCGGAACAGAATTCCGGCAGGTCGCGTTTCAGGCGGACGAAACGGCCTTCCCGGTTAATGAACACATGCTCGGAACGGGCCGTGCAGACCTGCTCTCCGCGCTGGTTTGTCATGCGGTAGGAGATTGCCAGGATTACTCCGTTGAAGGATTCCACCGTGACCTGAACATGAATTTCATCCCCGAACGTACAGGAATGTTCATAATTGCAGGTGACGGAGCGGACCGGCGAAAGGACGCCTTCCGCTTCCATCCGTTTGTAAGGAAAGCCGATCCGGTCCATGAAACCGATCCGGGCTTCCTCCATCCAGTGGAGATAATTGGCATGGTGGGCGATGCCCATCATGTCTGTTTCATAATACTGCACTTTATGCGTGAAGACATTGTTTTCCTGAGGCATGAGGTGTGTTCCTCCGTTTCTTTGCAGATAAGCCGGTGCCGACCTATTATCCCCGAACCGGCGGAGGATTTCAAGTGATTCCGTCCGGGACTGGAAATGCGCGGTGAGACATGATAAGATAATCAAAAAGGAAAACAGGTGGGGAACCATGAAAAAAGTCCGGATAACCGTTAAGAAGATTGCGCGCTACGACGATCTGATTGCGCAGTACGAAAATCCTATCGCGCATGCCTGCGGGATGCGGATGGGACAGACTTTTGTCTGCAACGGATGGGAGCGGCCGGAAGGATTCTGCGAAAGCGCCTGGGAGACGGTGTCTCCTTTTGTGATGACCCTGGCGCACGGCGGGGAAAACTTCTATGACGGCTGGATGAGGAATCCAAGATCAGCAATGATTTCCTGCAACGACGGATTCCGGCCGGTGAGCTTCCTGCTGGAGACCATGGAAGAGGAAGCGGAGGGACAGGGATGAACCGCGCCGCAGCCGGAATGACTGCGGAAAAATACAATCCGTCTGAGACGGAGAAAGGAACTCCTATGAACAAGAAAGCAATGTACGCCATTTCCTACGGACTGTTTGTCCTGACAGCCCGGACCGGGGAGAAGGACAACGGATGCATCACCAACACGGTGGCGCAGGTCACTTCGGAACCCAACCGCATTTCCGTTGCGGTGAACAAGAACAACCATACCTGCGGAATGATCCTGGAGAGCGGATGTTTTACCGCCTCCGTGATCGCGCAGAACGCGACGTTTGACCTGTTCAAACGCTTCGGGTTCCAGAGCGGCCGGGATGTGAACAAGTTTGAGGGTTACGGAAAGACGCAGCGGGCGGAGAACGGAACCCTGATCGTGACGGAGGGCACCAATACCTGGATCTCGGCGAAAGTGGAGCAGAGCATTGATCTGGGAAGCCATATGCTGTTTATCGCCTCCGTGACGGACATGGAAGTTCTCAGCGATATCCCTTCCGCCACCTACAGCTATTACCAGGACCAGATCAAGCCGAAGCCGGAAGCGGTCGGAAAAACGCCGGAAGGTAAGACCGTCTGGCGCTGCAGCATCTGCGGCTACGAGTACGTGGGCGAGGAACTGCCGGAGGATTTTATCTGTCCGATCTGCAAGCATCCCGCATCCGATTTTGAAAAGGTGTGACTCAGCGTCCGCGCTCTTCGCTGTTCAGCCAGGAAGTATAGCCCGCCTGGGCTTCCTGGCTTTTCTTTTTCTCCCGCCAGGCGTCCATCTCTGAACAGATGGCAAGCATCTCATCCACGATCAGCTCCATGGAGCCGGGGCGCGCGTGATCCAGCCAGGCGGCCATCCGGTCGATGGCCCTGGGGCTTTTCAGCTCTTTTGCCAGCAGGTCCGCGAATTCCTCCGGATATCCAAGCTCCGCCACGGCGGCGGCCAGGCGGTTCCGGGACATGGACCAGATTCTCTGATTCGGTATCATTGGCGGAGAAAATCCTTTCTTCGGCGCTGAGGTTTCTTCCGGGATTATAGCAGAATTCCGGCTGTCGCGAAAGAACCGGAAAAAACAGGTTGACGGTTTGCAGAATTTGGTGTATAGTCATCGCAAATTTCGGGAAAGGAGCTCTGTTCATGAAACGGTTTATGTCCGGTTCCTGGATTCCGGCGAACAATGTGAATCATGTTCGCGATTTTGACGTATCCGTTTTTCAGATGAGCAGAGAAGCGTAGCCCGGGATATCCGTACAGATCAGGCAGCCGCTTATCTCTGACAGATAAGCGGCTTTTTGATTATCCGTCACAGAAGGAGGGTTTATCGATGAAAATCAATATTGAAACAGAGCGCCTGCTCCTGCGAAACCTGACCCCCGGGGATTACCAGGCGGCTTTTCTCTGGTGCGGCGATCCGGATGTGGCGCGGTATATGGTATACCCGGTCTACACCCGGGCGGAGGATGTGAAAGCCTGGCTGGAGACGCTGGACCCGGAGGATCCGGATGAGTACGACGCGGGCATTGTGCTGAAAGCCACCGGGGAGCTGATTGGAAGCGGCGGCCTGTATTACCGGCCGGAGGACGACCTGTGGACAATCGGGTATAACCTGCGGAAGGATCAGTGGGGAAACGGCTACGCCACGGAAATGATTGAGGGGCTGCTGGAATATGTGCGGACACAGCGGGACGTGCGGGGAATCCGGGGGACCTTCGCTGCGGCAAACAGCAGGAGCCGGCGCGTGATGGAAAAACTCGGCATGACGTATGTGGAAGATGTGATGCTTTCCAAGCTGGACGGGAGCGATACCTATCCGGGAAAGCTGTACCGGCGGCTGTACCGTTGAGCCGGGGAAGGAGGAGAAAATGCGTGAACAGAAAGAAGCGGTAAGGACACACTATGACACCGATCCGAAAAAGGAATGGGACCGCCTGCAAAAGCGGCATCCCTATGAGAAATATATCACCGTTCATATGATGGACCGGTACATCCGCCCGGGGGACCGCATCCTGGATATCGGCGGCGGACCCGGACACTATTCGGTCCATTACGCGAAGCAGGGGCACGATGTGACGCTGCTGGACCTGAGCGACGGCAACGTGCGGTTCGCGAAACAGAAAGCCCGGCAGTACGGCGTAAAAATCACTGCCCTGCAGGGGGACGCGATGGATCTGTCCCGTTTCGCAGACGCCACCTTCGACACGGTTTTCCTGATGGGACCGCTGTATCACCTGATGAGCGAAGAAAGCCGGACCCGGGCGGTCAGGGAGGCAAAGCGGGTGCTGAAACCGGGCGGGTGCCTGTTCTGCAGCTTTATCCTGATGTTCGGCGGCGTGATCTACGGCCTGCGGGATGCGCAGGAGACGATTCTGTGGCCGGAGGAGCAGGTATTCTACGATATCGCCGCGCGGGGTGAAAGCATTGCGTTCAATGCTTTTACCTACGCCTGGATGACGACGGTGAAGGACGCGAAGGCGCTGCTGGCCTCCGTTCCCGGCCTTCGGACGGAAACCGTTTTCGGACAGGAAAGCATTCTGGCTCCCTACAAAAACGAACTGAGCCGGAGCCCGCGGAAGATCCGGACGGCGTTTTACGATTACGCACTGCGGTACTGTGAGAAGGAAGACTTCCTGACCCACAGCGAGCACCTGATGATTGTTTCCCGGAAGGAAACGGGGGACGGCTGAAACGGCGGAAATGAAGCGGCCGGAGGAGGAGAGGAACATGCTGTATGTAAAGACCGCGAACAAGGAGGACCTGGAGAAGGAATGGCAGTTTGTGCGGGAGATGCCCGCGGATGAAAACGGCCTGACCAACGCCTGGTTTCAGGTATCCCGGGAGGATTTTGAAACAAAGGCGCTGCCGCAGATGATTGCCTTTGGCGAAGGGAAAGACCTGCCGGAGGGATATGTGCCGGAAACATTCCTGTTCCTGTGGGATGACGACCGGATTGTGGGCCAGTTCCGGATCCGGCATTATCTGTGCGAATCCCTGCGGACCGGGGCCGGACATATCGGCT
>CAMJTZ010000087.1 GCA_946408865.1 uncultured Clostridia bacterium | reverse complement strand
AAACTGCGTAAAATACGATCCTGGCGTCACACTGCCGAGCCAGGACGCTCTTGTATTCAGAAATGCCCTATAGATCCGCGGAATATCCTCCTCCATGTCATCAAAAGTACGGTATTCCTGCCGGTGTTCTTTCATCCATTCGGAAGTGAAGGCGGCAAAATGTTCGTCAAAATTGACAGTCGGCATCTTCATGTTTTAATTATCTTTCCTTTCCGCTGATTACAAGCAGTTCTTTCAGTTGTTCGGTTGTAAAACTGTACTTGCTGCGGCAGAAATGACAAACCAGTTCCGCACCCTGATCTTCATCAATCAGGGATTGCAGGTCCTTCCTGCCAAGGGAAATTAATGCTTTTTCCATACGTTCCCTGCTGCATGTGCAGCAATAGCGCAACGGCGTACGTTCCAGAATCTTTGGCTCCATTCCACGGAACCAGTCGTCACATAATTGTTCAATCGAAGCGTATGTCATTTCCCTACTGATATCAGCAAACATGGGACTTCGAAGTTCTAGCTGGTCAATGATTTCATCCGGACATCCGGGCAGCGGCTGAATCAGAAGTCCACCGGCCTTCAAAACCGCATGTCCGTTCACCAGAACACCAAGCGCAACAAGACTCGGCTGCTGTTCTGATACCGTAAAATAATTGGCAAAATCCATTGCGATTTCGCCGCTGACAAGTTCACACTGACCAATGTAGTTTTTCTTCATGCCAAGATCCTTGATAACGCTCATCCGTCCCGTATGACCTACTGCTCCGCCAACATCCAGCTTTCCGTTCTCCTGCAGCGGAAGATCGATATGCGTATGATCGGCACAGGCTTTTACATCTCCATGGTTGGCAACAGCAACCAGGGACCCCATCGGCCCGTCCCCTTTCAGGGTGACCGTTACAGATTCATCATCGCCCTTCATCATGATCCCCAGCATAAGGGTTCCTGTCATCAGACGTCCAAGCGCAGCTGTGCAAACCGGCGTTGTTTCATGAATGTCAGCACATTTCTGTACCGTATTCGTCGTTTCGCATAGCATTACCCGAACCTGTCCGCCGCACAGATCAATCTGAAGCATTTCATCACGATTCTGCATTTTCTTCACTCCTGTTCTTCTCCGCGGGTTGCTGCGATATGCCAACGCTGGTTTTGTTCTCCCGCAGTTTCCAGGGAAAAATTACCGTACACACTCACTGCGCGAAATCCTGCATGCCAAAGCATTTCCTTCAGAGTCTGCTGATCCCAGGCACGCTGATGCTGCCTTTCATCAATCCGTCTGTATTTACCGTCCGGATCCTTAACAAAGAAAGTCAGATCCATCTCAACAGTCTGTCGTTTCTCATGCCATGTGTTATGCCAGAGATATGTGATTTCATCCCTGTCTTCTCCCAGAAGTCCGCTGCACAGAACATGTTTCAGCTTGTAAGGTGTGGACACATCAAATACCAGAGCACCGCCCGGCCGTATGGCGCGGTATGCTGCACGGAAAAAACTCAGCAGATCATCTTCAGTTGTCAGATAGTTTACGCCGTCGCAGGTTGCAATAACCGCATCCATAGGACGATGCAGATTCAGGGCGCGCATATCCTGCCGGACAAAGGGAATAGCAATTCCCATTTTTCTTGATTTCTGTGCTGCCTGCCAGAGCATCTCCTGGCTCAGATCCACGCCGGTTATCTGAAACCCGCGACGATACAGCGGCAGTGTCAGAGCCCCTGTTCCGCAGGCACATTCACATATTTTCCCATTTCGTATGCCGTAAATCGAAAGCAGGCGGGTATAATAATCCGCCCAGCTTTCATAATCCACGTCATTCATCAGTTCATCGTAAAGTTCGGCAAAAGCCTGATACATGTTTATTTTCCCGTCTCTTCCTGATTTGGTTCTTCGTCTTCATCGTCTTCATCGTCAAATTCTTCCTTTGGCCGCAGGCCCTGATTGGTCTTTGCGCCTTCAATCCTGGGATTGATGAAACGGTCAAAAACAGCATTGGTATAGCTGGCTGTGACAAAACGGCTGAGACCGAAGCCGATCAGCAGATAATAACCGGCGAGAAGGACAAGCGCCATCATCGGATCAAGGCCGAAAAACCAAACAGCAGCAAATGCAATCAGCATTGGCACACAGTGAAGCAGACGTATTCCGATACTCATCGGGAGACGTGCAATTCCCAGCAGAAAGCCATTGCGGAAAACGTCTTTTACTTTCAGATCATAAGTGATGGTCAGCGGATGCATATAGGTAATACATAAAGACCAGAGAATACCCACCATCAACACCAGCATCTGCGGAACAATCATAATCATGTTCTGCGATGCCATTCTTCCGTATGTAATCCATGCCTGATAAACCAGCAGCGGCAGCGCGCCGGTAATCGAACTCAGCAGAAGCGGTATTTTCCAGTTTTCCTTGACTGCATCCCTGAAATCAGTCCATATAAAGGCATGTTCATCTCTGGCCCAGTTTCTGGTAACATAGCTGATGCCTGCAGTAAAAGGTCCGGTAATCGCAATGCATGGAAACAGCATCAGGAGAAGACGAAAAATTCTGTTTTCCAGATCAGAAACATAATTGGATCTGATCGCATCAAACTGTTCTTTCGTCAGTGCTTCCCCGCCGTTTTTATCAATCCGTTCAAGATATGCATCATAGCTTGCATCCTTTGATATCCTGTCTCTTTCCAGAACATTGGCCCTCAGCATATTATATTCATCTTCGGTCACTTTGAGTTCCTGATTGTTCTTCTGGAGAATTTCAGCGTATTCACTGTATTCATAATTGCTGATTGCCGCCTCCATCTGTACCTGACTCCAAAGGCTGGAAAAATTCAGCAAAATTACAATAATCGCCGGAATCCATACAACGAAATACATCATGCTGAGTCTGCAGAGAGCGCTGAGACGTGTCCTGAGCGTATCCCAGAAAAGCTGCATCCGGGTTTCAGGCATATCATCCTTCCGGAAATCGCCCTGTCCGCTCTTCCCGTAATAATAGTTCCTCATCATTCTGCCAAACATATCAGTGCCTCCGCAGCCGGGAAAAACCCGGGAATTATTTACGCCATCAGTGCTTTGCTTGCTTCACAGAGTTTGTCGCTCAGCGAGTGCGCAGCTTTTTCTTCCGGATTGTTTGCGTTTACATAAAGTTTGATTTTTGGCTCTGTGCCGGAAGGACGAACGCATACCCAGCATCCTTTTTCCAGTTCAAAATACAGAACATCAGATACCGGAAGTCCGGTAGGTTCTTCTTTGCCGTTTTCTGTACGGATTCCTTTCAGGTAATCACGTACAGCGGTCACTTTCAGTCCTGCGATTTCCCTGGGCGGATTTGCCCGAAGTCCGGACATGATTTCTTTCATTCGTGTCAGTCCGTCCTTTCCGGGCAGCGTGGTGGAAACAACCTTTTCCACATAGTAGCCGTATTCACGGAAGATCTGCTGCATCCGGTCATAGAATGTAATTCCTTCCGCCATACAGGCACAGGCAACTTCGCTGACAAGCAGACTGGCATTTACCCCGTCTTTATCCCGTACAAATGTACTTGAAAGGAATCCGTAACTCTCCTCAAATCCGAACAGGAAGGTATGATCCCCTTGGTCCATAAATTGCTGGATCTTTTCACCGATAAACTTAAATCCGGTCAGCGTTTCAAAAATAGACACACCGAAACTTTCACAAATACGATTGGCCAGACTGGTGGATACAATGCTCTTAACAGCCGCGCCGTTTTTCGGCAGTTTTCCGGCTCTTTTGAGACTGGAGAGAATATAGTGCAGAAGTACGCATCCGATCTGGTTGCCGCTTAGCAGATGCCATTCTCCGGTCCCGTCCTTCACGGCTACACCCAGGCGGTCGCAATCCGGGTCCGTTGCGAATATTACACTGGCACCGACTTTCTCTGCAAGGCGGAAAGCCATATCATACGCACCCGGATCCTCCGGATTCGGTACTTTGATCGTGCTGAAATCCGGATCAGGCATTTCCTGTTCCTTAACTACAGCAACATTCGTCAGTCCGATTTCTTTCAGCAGGCGGCGTACAGGAACATTCCCGCTGCCGTGCAGCGGTGTGTAAACAATATTCAGCTTTGCTCCTTCGTTCTTCAGCAGTTCAGGATTGATGCTCAGCGTCTTGATCTGTGCAATATAATCGTCATCCACTTCTTTATTGCCGATATACCTGAGCAAGCCCTTTGCCAAAGCTTCCTTCTCGTCCATAAGGGTACATTCTGTATATTCGGTTGCCCTTATAATCCGGGTAATTCCGGCTGCTGCTTCAGGGCCCACCTGGGCTCCGTCTTCTCCATATACTTTGTATCCATTGTACTGGGGAGGATTATGGCTGGCAGTAATTACCACGCCCGCAGCGGCATGCAGATGGCGAACTGCATAACTCAGAACAGGTACAGGGCGAAGCGCGTCAAACAGGAAAGCCGGAACACCCTCCTGACACAAAACCAGTGCGGTGTCTTTCGCAAATTCAGCGCTGCACCGGCGGCTGTCATACGCAATGACGACACCGCGCATGGCCTTCTCAGGTTTCTCAAGCAGATATCCGGCAAGGCCTTTTGTAGCGCGTCGTACATTGTATTTATTCATTCGGTTCATTCCTGCGCCAAGCACACCGCGCATACCGGCGGTACCGAAACTCAGCTCAGTATAAAAACGATCTTCAATCTCTTTCTCATTATCCCGTATCGCTTCGAGTTCACGAATAGTATCCTGATCCTCCGCAAAATCCTTCATCCATTTCTCGTAATTATCACGGATGGTCATCGTTTCCGCCGCCTTTCATATAATGTCAGAATATTCTGCAATTAATTATATGTTCCAAAAAGCATTTTGACAAGTACAGACACCATTCCGGATTCGCAGGCAGCATCATTTCCGCAGCTTCATTGAAGCGTGTATTTCTGCTGTAAAGAATCTTCGGATCAGATAGCGGAATCGTGCACCCTTTGAGATTTCACTGCGTAAAAGCAGCGCAGTATCACGCATCAGCCCTGTATCTGATTCCAGCGGATGTCTCTTTGAATACCGGATCAGACACAAGCATTCCGCTGCCGGAGTGACACTTTCTGAAAATAATGCTGTCGCATCCACACGATGTGCAAAAGCCATTATTGTTTCACCATCCCTGCGTTCCAGCTTTTCAGCCCGCAGAAGGCATTCTGTCTCATACGCCCACAGATCAAACTTCTTTTCTTCCGTTTTTGCCCTTTTCTCCCGGAAAACAGGCGAGATTATCAGAATCCGGAAGCCGCATCCGATCAGCAGCGCAGCAGCCAGCAACAGCCACCACGGGAACTGTGAAGGGTTGTTTATGCGGTCCGCTGAAGAATCGGGAATTTCTTCGGGAGGTTTCGGTTCTACTGAAGGTTCATCCGGAGGAACCTCAGAGGAAACTTCATCCGGTTCATGCGTTGTCTTCGGATTCATATCAGGAGTTTCGGGCGGGCCGGACGCTTCAGGATCTGCAGTCGGACTGTCTGTTGGTTCCGGTGTCGGCGTCTGTGTTGGTTCTGGCGTCGGTGCAGACGCCGGTGGATTCTGCTTTCCGCTGTTACTTCCCGAACCGGAAGAATGCCCTCCGGGCGTTGCGTCAAAAGTCAGCCATCCGAATCCCGAAAAATAGACTTCGGTCCATGCATGTGCATTCAGGCCCGTAACAAGTGCCTCACCTTTTTCATTCGGCTCGGCGAGGTAACCTTCCACATAACGTGCCGGCAGGCCTGCCATGCGGCAGAGCACAGTCATGGCTGATGCAAAATACGTGCAATAGCCTTCTTTGGTGTCAAGCAGAAAAGAAGTAACAAAATCGATATTTTCAGGATGTTCCCCGACATCCAGCGTATAACGGAAGTTTCGACGCAGGTAATTCTGCAGTGCAATTGCTTTCTCGTAAGGTGATTTTGCGAAAGCAGTTACTTCATCTGAAATATCACGCACCGGTTTTTCCAGATGCGCCGGCAGTTCAGTATATGTATTCCGGATATTTTCCCATTTCGGATCTTCAAGTGTTCCACAGATCTCAGTCAGCGTGCCGATACCAGGATCCGTGGAAGTATAGAGCGGCGCGGATACTTCCCATGTATCTCCGGCCTGCAGGTTGCGGGTAATAAATATTTCCGATGCGTTAGAAAAATATGGTACTGTTTCTCCGCCGGGATTCAGTTCACGTACACGCTGCGGAACAAACAGAGTGGAAGCACTGTCTGTCAGCATCCGGACAGAGACCGTGCTTGATTCGCTGAGAGAATTCTGTACAGAGGCTGGAGGCAGCGTTTCATCAAAAAGTTCAGACCGGATGTTGATCATGCGGCGTGACTGCCAAAGGTATCTCCTTCCGCCGGTTGTGTTCTGCCACCCGTGTCCGTTGTAACGGTTATACACCGTACCGCGGAGATAAGCTGTCCGTGGTGTTGAAACCTGCATTACCGGTGTCTCTGCGGGATTAGGTTTCCCTCCCAGCTGATCAGCTCCCTGCGGAGAAAAGCCGACAGAGTAAAGAGAAAAAACATCACGCGCTTCTGTGAAAAACAACCGATCCAGAACAGACTGACGAATCTCATCCGCCTTTTCACGTATCGGATTATCCCGGGGCGTAATTCCTGCAAGCAGAAATGCAACCGCCACAAGTCCGGCTGTCCACGGAAGAACCCGAAACATACGTGTGTCTTCATACCGGTATGTCAGCAGCACCGTCAGAACTGCTGTCAGCGCCGGAAGAAGCCAGGGCAGCAGTTCCATGGAATCCGTAAACCATACAGCCATAAGAACGGCAGCACAAAGCATTATCGGGGGAATACAGGTGGCTTTCCGGAGCGTTGAAAAACAGCAAAGGACTGCCATTCCTGCGGCTATCAGATTTGAGAGCAGTTCTGCGGTCAATGGTACTGCAGTACGGATTCCCTTCATCCGAAGACTTACAGCAATTCCGGCATCGGAAAGCGCCTGTGCGCCGTTTCCCGCAAAAATCCAGAATGCAAGCCCGGCTGCAGCCGCAAAAGCTCCTGCCCAGGCAGAAATTCTGTGAAGGGATATCAGTTCAAAAGCTGCCACAACACCGGCAGTCACATAAAGTATACGGGGAGAAATCAGCATTTCATCCAGCGAACCCGCCAGTGCCATACTGAGACCGACAGAAAGCAGCATGGACAGTACAGCATGCCGGATCCGTTCCTGCACTTTTCCTGTCATGTTCTCCCCCCTCTTCAGCGACTTTTTTGTTCCTGTCTTTATGCGCCTGTCTCTGGTTTTACATATGCAACTTCCATGCCGGCATGCCGAAGCCTTCCGATCAGCGGTAAAATATCAGGATCGTCCGGAACAAAAGTAATCAGATACAGCCGGAGATTCGGTCCCATCCGGTGCATGCGGATCATCAATTCCACCATAGCCCCGTTCAGTCGTGCTGTAATGACTGCTATACATCCGACTTTTCCAAGACGTCGGCTTTCCATCGCCATTGCCTGTTCAAACCTGTCTGTCGAGGAAAAATCAAGTCTTGCAAGTGCTTCAAAAGCAATCGGCGATCCTGTCCGTTCATCCAGATCTGTCGGATGTTTTCCGGATAAAGGCATACGAACTGTATGTTCTGTTTTTATCGGTTATATTGACATACTTATAGCTTGATGTAC
>CAMJTZ010000086.1 GCA_946408865.1 uncultured Clostridia bacterium | reverse complement strand
TTATTTGGTATATGTTTTTTCACAGATATATTGCGCAATTGTTGGTGAAAATTTCTGTGATAACTTTTTATTTGCTGAAAAATACCAGAACCTCAGTGTTTTTAAACAATTTACTCCATACTATTTCATAAATAATACTGTTGAACAATCTATAGCACAGGCTCACAAACAGTTATTAGAAAATCACGTAAAACTGTATGGGGGAAATTATATTGTTATTGGTAATAGATTTCCACCAACGGATTACTTACATCTTGATCACGCAATATTCAATGAATTCGGAATAGAGTGGAACACAAAATCAGTTATTTCAGAACTATTTGGAACCGTATATAGTCATCTTGGTTTTATCGAAACCGCAAAGTCATGACATCTGCGTCTCTTTATGTGTAAATGAAAGGAAGCTTCATTTCACTATATCATCATTTTTATGTATTTATATATTGTGGGTCTGCTCAGTTTACAAATCCGCGCCAACTTTGCAACATTCATTGTCCTATTCTTATATGCCGGATAATACTTCAGAAATGTGGTGGGCAAATCTGCTTTTGTAACAGGCTTTCTTCCGATCTGTCGCCCTTTTGCCCTAGCGTTAGCCATCCAAGACTTTATACGAGCCCTGATCATAGACAATTCGAGTTGATTAAAAATGCTAGCCATTTGCAGGAATGCTTCGCTCATTGGGTCCATATCGCTGTTTCGGCAGTCCACTGTGATGGAGCCGATAATCACAAGGCGAAGGTGCTTCTTCTTAACAATCTCCAGAATATCGCAGAACTGGGAAACTGATCTTGATAATCTGCTAGCTTCTGTCACATAGAGACTGGAGCTTGTTTCGATATGCTCCAGAAGAAAATCCAACTGCGGCTTTACCTTATGGACTTGTATCGGTTTTGACCTTGAGATGCCATTGTTTTCAATACTTTTGAGTGATAAAATGGGCTCGCGAAAGGTCCCAACATGTAAAGTCCCAACATTTGAGAAATATCATTTGCGGAATGAGGGCTGACCCAACAAAAGCCCAACTGTGAAGGTCGAAAAAGGTATCAAAAAAAGGACTCTCCCAACATGGGAGAATCCTCTGAAACCCTTGATATTCTTACTTCCCGAAGTACCGATCCGTCAGGCCCCTGAAGGCTTTGCCGGACCTTATCGTTCAGAAGTGTTTTTCCGGATTTCATCCGTGTTCTCAATCAACTGGCCGAATCCGTAAGCGAAGAAGGAGCCGAGCCAGGATGCCAGAGAACCAAAGATGATCGTAATGATGCCTGAAACAATGGACTGTTCGGTCCCGTTGATGATGCCGATGATGCCGGTGATCACCGAAATGATGATGCCCAGCCAGCAGATCACCTTTGCAAGCGACTTGATTTTCGAGCCGATATTGTTGAACATACGGCATTGCTCTCCTTGTTAAGGATTACTTCCCGAAGTACCGATCCGGCAGTCCCCTGAAGGATTTGCCCTGACAGGCTGTGACATCAGGATTCCCCGCCGACTGGCTGCGATGTATACTTTGCCTGTGCATCAAGAATGCCGTCCGCAATCACCGGACCGATTCCCCGGATGAGCAGGAGGTCTTCTCTTGACAGGGCACGCAGCTGCGCAAGCGTATTTATACCCGCCTTCAGCAGACAGCGCTTTGAATGGGGACAGGTGATTACCTGATCCAGCTCAGAGAGCGGAAGATCCGCACACTTTTTCCGCCCGGCTCCTTTCATGAGCTGCCTCCTATCATGTCTGCACAGACCAAAAAGGGCGGAATTCCGCCCTCTCTGTTGATGATTACTTCCCGAAGTACCGGTCCAGCAGGCCTTTGAAGGCTTTGCCATGACGGGCTTCGTCGCGGGCCATTTCATGCACAGTGTCATGGATGGCGTCCAGGCCGAGTTCCTTGGCTTTCTTGGCCAGGTCGGTCTTGCCCTGGGTGGCGCCGTTTTCGGCTTCCACGCGGACGCGGAGGTTTTCCTTGGTGCTGGGGGAGACGACTTCGCCCAGGAGCTCCGCGAACTTGGCGGCGTGTTCCGCTTCTTCAAACGCGGCGGTCTTCCAGTATTCGGCGATCTCCGGATAGCCTTCACGGGCAGCGGCGCGGCCCATGGCCAGGTACATGCCGACTTCGGTGCATTCGCCCTCAAAATTGGAGCGCAGACCGGCCTTGATTTCTTCCGGCACATCCTTGGCGATGCCGACCACATGCTCGGCAGCCCAGGTCATTTCGCCTTCCTGCTTGATGAACTTCTCGCCGGGCACTTTACAGACCGGGCACTTCTCCGGCGGTTCGGGTCCTTCATGTACGTAGCCGCATACAGGGCATACCCATTTCATAAGATTTTACCTCCAAAATATTGTATTTTTCTTTTTTCGGCACATGCCGTGATTGGATTATATCATCCGGCACAGAAAAATGCAAACAGGCAGCGCAGATTTTCCGCGCTGCCTGTTTTTATCTGAATTCTTTTATTTGTACTGCTGTTCTCTGGCGATTTTGCGCCGGCACACGAAGAGAACGCCGGAAATGATCAGGACGCCGATGACAATCCAGGCCCATACCGGAACCGACTGGATATTGAAGCACCGGACCCGGATCCACATGCGATTGATCAGCTCGTTCTGTTCCGGGTTGAAGTATATCATGATGGATGCCCGCCGGATGACGTCTTTCGGCGGATACTGGGCGGACAGCTGCCGGTGCAGCTGTTCCTCCGGAACGGACAGGACATAATCCTCATTGTCCTCCTCGCCGGCGAAGAAATATCCCACCGGATAGTCGACGACTTCCTCCTCGTCCTCCCCGGCGCCGTAGTTCCAGTCCAGGTATTCGAAGATCCGCTCATCCTCGCCGCCGGAAATCGCGGATGTGTATCCGATATAATACATATTGCGAATCGCGTTGTCCGGGCGGGAGATAAAGTTTATAAACGCTTCCGCCGCCTGCTGCTTTTCCGCGTCTCCGTTGATTCCGTTCTTCAGCATGATCCATCCGTCAAAGTAGATGTTCGTGCATTCCTGCGGAACGACGTAATTCAGGATATAATCGTCTTCCTCCGCCTGGTCCATGGCGTACACCGCGTCGCCAGACCACTGGTAATTGGCCACAATCTTGCCGGTAATCATGTCCGCCTTGCCGGAGTCGGTTTCAAAGGAATACAGATTATCCCGGATTCCCTGCAGATATTCCTGTACCGCGTTCACCATCTCCGGGGTGACCTCGTTCATTTCATCCTGCAGCGCCATCGCATAGTCTTCTCTGGCAGTAAACTCCTCCGCGCTCAGCTGTTCGGATTTCAGCGCGCCGATCGCCGCGAAATAGGAGTCCCGCACGTTATCCTTCATGGTAATCTGGCGGTTGTACTCCCTGTTTCCCAGCAGGTTCCAGGTGGAGGCCTCCTCCTCTGAAAGCTTTTCCGGATTATACAGGAATCCGGTTACGCCCCACATGTATCCCGCCGCGCACCTGTCCCAGGTCACGCCGCCGATATCATGGGTTTCGAAGATATTCCGGATATAGGGGGATACGCCCCGGATATAATAATTGTTTTCGTTCTCCTCGTCGAAGAAACTCTCCGACAGCATCTGCACCTTGTCCTCCGACATGAGTTTCATGATCATATACTCGGAAGGGCAGACCAGATCGTACACATCGCCGATCGTCAGCATGTTGTAGAGATCCTCGTTGGTACCGAAGGTGGAATACTCAACATGAACCTTCTTCCCGTAGGTTTCCTCATACCAGGTTTCGAAATCCTCGATCAGGGAATTCTCACCGAAAATGTCACCGCTCTCCAGGTCGATGACTTCATCTTCACCCCAGTCGCCCAGGTCGATATATTCTTCCCAGTTGCAGATCCGCAGGGTGACGGTTTCTTCCGTTGCCGCCAGCGAGAAGGCCGGGCACAGCACGGTGCAGAGCAGGCTCAGCAGCAGGACGGCGCTCAGCATGTGTTTTCTGTTCATCATGCTTTCTCCCCCCTCTTTGTCACCCGCCAGGAACGGAGATTCGCTGCCAGCACAAAGACAATCACCAGCAGGAAGATCAGGGTGGACAGCGCCCACAGGGCGGTCTTGATCTGTGTCTGGGAGCCTTTTGTGGCATTCACCACATAGGTGCTGATCGTATCAAAGGTGGCCGGTTTGGTATAGGTCGCGATGAAATAGTCGTCCAGGGAAAGAGTGACCGCCAGGGCAAAACCGGAGATCATTCCGGAGAAGATCTGGGGAATCACGACACGGAACAGCGCTTTTCTCGGTTTGGCTCCCAGATCCAGTGCTGCCTCATACAGGCTGGAATCCATCTGCCTGAGTTTCGGAATCACGGACAGATACACAAACGGAGCGCACAGCGTTACATGCCCGATCACCAGGGGAATATAGGTGTCCTTGGCGATACCGAACACGACCACCAGCAGCACACACAGGGAGAAACCGGTCACGACGTCCGCGTTGATCACCGGAACCTGGTTTACCGTGGCGATAGCGGCGCCGGCCTTCTTTCCGGAATAGAAGGCGCCGATTGCGCCCAGCGTGCCGAGAATCGTGGCGATCAGGGCTGAGCCCAGCGCCAGCAGGACCGTTCCGATTATCATGTTCCGCAGTTCCTCCGTCGTGAACAGCGTCACATAATTCTGGAAGGAAAAGTTCCGGAAAGAACCGATCTGTGTCGCGTCCGTAATGCTGTAGAAAGCCAGCATCAGGATCGGAACATACAGAAACAGCAGCACCAGAACCGGAAATGCGATGCGCACAATCTTTCTTGTCACAGCAGTGCACCTCCCGTTCTCGCTTCCGCATCCTCCTTGCCGTTCGTAACAAGGGTAAACACGCAGATGATGCCCAGCAGCACCAGGGCGATCATGGATCCGCCGTGCCAGTTATAGGCGTTGAAATAGCTGCCGATCAGGCTGCCCATGATGTAGGTGCTGTTGTACAGCATGTCCAGCACCACGTAGTTTGTCATCGCCGGCAGGAAAACCATGGAAACGCCGCTGATGATTCCCGGCATGGAAAGCGGCAGCGTCACCCGCAGGAACGCCATGCGCCCGTTGGCGCCCAGATCCCGGGCTGCCTCGTTCAGCGAGATATCCAGCTTCACGATCGTGTTGTAGATCGGCAGGATCATGAAAGGCAGAAAATCGTAGGTGATGCCCAGCACGGAATTCAGGAAAGGATAGTAAGCCAGGTTGCCTTCGATGACGGTCAGAATTTCCTTCAGCGCGGTAATCCGCAGGGAGAAGTTGATCCACATGGGCATCACGAAGATCATGATAACGACTGTTTTGGCCTTCAGCTTGCTGGTTGCCAGAATGTAGGCCACCGGATAGGCAATCAGCAGACACAGCACTGTCGTCGCCACCGCGACGGCAAAGCTGTATGCCAGGGTTCCCAGGGTATTCGGATCCGTAAAGAAATCCGTCAGGTTCTTCACGGTGAACTGTCCCTGTCCGTTCGTAAACGCGTAATAGAACAGTACCAGCAGCGGTGCCACCACAAAGAGCAGGAGGAACACCGCATACGGTATGCCCAGCGTTTTTCTGGAAAATCTCATATGCTCCTCCTTACTTCTTCACCGTAAAGCGCATTTTGTCCGGCGGCAGGATCAGGCCGATCTGGTCACCCATGTTCCACAGGTATTCATCGTCCACGATGAAGTCCTGTCCGACGTCCGTATTGATCACATAGCTGTAGTGGTCGCCCTTGTAGATCAGGTTGCTGATCACGCCTTCGATCAGAACCTGCTCATCGTCCACATCGTCCGTCATGCGGATATCCTGCGGTTCGATGGCCGCAATGATATGGATCTTTTCAGGATCGATCACTTCGCCGTTCTCATCCAGCAGCTCGTGATTCTCGTTCCGGCGGCTGCCCTTGATCAGCTGCGTCAGGCTGACATCCAGTTCCTGCTCATTGAACTCCAGGCGGTGATTTTTGTTCATATCCACGGGGAATACATTGGTGTGGTCCTCGGCGATCATGATATGAATACCGTCCGGCTCCACCCGCATGCCGACCTCGCTGCCGACTTCCGCGGATTTCGTGCTTTGGATCACGACTTCATAGCGGCCGGACTGCACGGTGATCTCATAGTGAATACCCTTGAAGATCACGGAAGTGACTTTGCCGCGGATCTGTCCCTTTTCCGGCGCTGTCAGTTCGATATCTTCCGGGCGCAGAACCGCGGTGATCTGCGTGCCTTCCGGCACATCGTCCACGCAGGTGAACTGGCCGCCGGCAAACCGGGCCGTCATGTTTCCGGTCATGATGCCGTTGAAAATGTTGCTTTCGCCGATAAAGTCCGCAACAAAGGCGTTCTGGGGCTCATTGTAGATATCCTCAGGCGTGCCGATCTGCTGGATTTTGCCTTCGGACATGACCACGATCTTGTCGCTCATGGTCAGGGCTTCCTCCTGGTCGTGTGTCACATAGATGAAGGTAATGCCCAGCTCGTCATGCATCGCCTTCAGCTCGATCTGCATTTCCTTGCGCATCTTCAGGTCCAGGGCGCCGAGCGGCTCGTCCAGCAGCAGGATCTCCGGCTCATTCACCAGCGCGCGGGCGATGGCCACACGCTGCTGCTGGCCGCCGGACAGGGTGGGAACGGAACGCTTCTCGAAGCCTTCCAGGTCCACCAGTTCCAGCACCTTCTTGACCTTTTTCCGGATTTCATCCTTCGGCAGCTTTTTCAGTTTCAGACCGAAAGCGATATTCTCAAACACATTCATATGCGGGAACAGCGCATAACGCTGGAACACCGTATTGATCGGCCGCTCGTTGGGCGGCAGCTTGGAGATATCCCGTCCGTTCAGCAGGATGTCGCCTTCCGTGGGCATATCAAAACCTGCGATCATCCGCAGCGTCGTGGTTTTTCCGCATCCGGACGGCCCGAGGAACGTGACGAATTCCCCGCGTTTCACTTCCAGGTTAAAGTCAGAGACTGCCTTGAACCCGTCGCTGAAGGTCCTTGAAATGTGCTTCAGTTCAATAATGTTTTCCTGCTTTTCCATCTGAGAAATTTCTCCTTCCAAAGTCTGAAAATGAACAGCCTGTCATCGGGAATCAAAAGCTCGGCGGTGTGGACACCCAGATGAAGCGTGCCGGCCGGCTGCCCGGATTCTCAATCCGGTGCGGCTTGTCCGCTTCATAGTAGAAGCTCTCGCCCGCTTTGACGTCGGACCGGGTTTCCTGCCGGTACAGCGCAATCTTCCCGCTCAGCACATACCCGAACTCCTCCCCGTTGTGGGGATCGTCCGCGGGAAGCGACGCATGGGGCTGCAGCGTAACCAGAACCGGCTCCATCTGGTTGCTCTGGGCGGAAGGAACCACCCAGACCGTGCTGTTTCCCGCGTCGTCGATCTTCTCGAAATAATCCCGTTCCCCGAAGACCACTTTTTCCGTCCCCGAAGCCTTGAAGAAGTCGGAAGGGGTCGTCCCCAGGCACTCAATCAGATCCAGCAGCGTTACCAGCGACGGGGTTACCTGGCCCTGTTCCAGCTGTGAAATAAAGCCTTTGGTCAGTTCCGCGCGGTCTGCAAGCTCCTGCTGCGTCAGCCCGTTCTGTTTGCGCAGGTCCCGGAGCTTCGTGCCCACCTGCGTCATCACTCTCTCCGCGTCCATTGGTTCTTCCGTTATCCGCCTTTCCGTCGTCAGTCCAAGTAATTCTAAACACGGAATCCATTTTTGC
>CAMJTZ010000085.1 GCA_946408865.1 uncultured Clostridia bacterium | reverse complement strand
CAGCTTTTGCTTCATCCGGCGGTTTTCACTGCTTTCGGCTGCTGCAGGCTCCCGGGCCGTATCCCGGCTGCTCTCCGTTTCATGCATCACAGACATCATTTCATATTTTGTTTTCCGGGAAGCGGCCAGGTCTGTTATATAAGAAATCAGGCGAATTCCGCCATAAAGTGCCAAAGAAGCAAGCAGACAGACGGCACCTGTGCGAAGTGCATGGCTCCGAAAGGGTTCCTTTTCCTGCTTTTTCCCTCTCTTTTTCTCCGGCCCGTTTGGTTCCGGTTCCGGATGGGGCGGATAATATGGCATCGTTGTTTACCCCCGTTCCAAATGTTCCGTAAAAACAGTGCAGGTCAGCACGTTCTTCAGCAAACGGGAATTATTGCAGCAGTTCCGGATAGGTTTCAATCGTGAACTCCTTTCTCCATTCCTGCAGGAACGTTTCAAGGCGTTTCATCTGTTTTGCTTCCAGCGCGGATGCCTGCAGTGTATTCTTCTCCTCCTCCGTCAGCTCATGGATGCCGCCGGGAAAGTCGGATACATAGCAGACGATATGGACCCCAAGGTCGGTTACAAACGGTTCCGTAATTTCGCCCGGGTTCTGCAGCGCATCGACGTGCTTTTTGAAAGTTTCCGCCCATTTCTCGCTGTCCGTATGATACAGCAGTTCCGAGCCCGCTGCTTCTCCCGCTTCCTGGCCGAATGCTTCAATCAAACTTTCAAAGGATTCCCCGTCGTTATATCGTCTGGTGATTTCCTCGGTAGTCTCCTTCAGCAGCGGCAGCGCGCTTTGTTCCAGCTCAACGACTTTCCCCAGCAGTTCCGCGTAAGCATCGGCCTGATTCTGATATTCCCGGCGGGCTGTTTCCACGTCGCCCCCCGCGATGGCTGCGTCTGCTGCCTTGTTATATGCGTCCTCAAGGGCGGCTGTCCCCTCTTCAAGATCCGGCTGCAAAGCGTTGATCTCTTTGACCACGGTTGCCGGGAAAGGCAGCAGAATCTGCCGGATCACCCGGTAGCCGGCAGGGGTAAAGAATGCTTCGTTGCCGGGAGTCAGAATTTCCCGTTCATACCGCGGAACGTCGTTTTCGTAAGCTTCCCGGTCCGGGGTGATGAATTCGTCCTCCAGATAAGCCTGCACTTCCTCCTCGGACACGGTCACATCCGGACAGTACAGCTCAAAAATACGGCTGTATCGCACGTTCACCAGCGCTTCCTGATAAACGATGTCAAGCGTGTATCCCTGCTCTGAAAGCCAGGAAGTAATCTGCTCCTCGGTCGCGTCATAGCCTGCTTCCTTCACCCGCTGTTGGAATCCCTGCCACAGGCTGTCATAGACGTTTCCCGCATAAGAACGCAGCAGGGTTTGTTCCGTTTCCGTCAGTTCGTTCTTTCCCGCCTCGATCAGTTTGTTTTCAATCAAAGCAAGATCCACCATGTGGTCAACGGTCTGCTGAATGATCTCCAGCTTTTCCGCGGCTGTGGGCGTATAGTTCTGATAGGCCATCATGTCCAGATTGGACTGATAGGAATATTTCGCCATGGACAATGGGTATTCGACCTGCCCGACCCGGACAATGACCGGGTCGGTTTCTTCTTCGGTAAATGCCGGAAAAGCCGCCGCCAGGCAGAGAAAAACGATCAGAATCTTAATCAGTTTTTTCATGCTTGTCCTTCTTTCGCAGGATGATAATGAATGCGATTCCTGCCATCGACAGTATAACGAATGCCATCCAGAGGAAAGGCGCAGAGTCGTCTCCGGTCACCGGAATCGGTTTCTCCGTCGGCTCCGGATCCGGCGGAAGAGGATCCAGCCAGATTTCGGTTTTGTTGTCAAATTCTCCGATTTCAACATAGTCTTTTCCGCTGACCTTCACAGTCACCTTCTCCGCGCTGCGTCCTCCGGTCAGCAGGGACAACGGCAGATCGAAATTCCAGCTTTCCGTGTCGCTGACCTCCTCCGGCAGGCTGTAGCGGAACACCGGGGTCGTTTCGTCGTCCAGGAAGGCCTCCATCACAACCATATTGCTTTTGCGGGCTTCATTCCCGATATAGTTCCTGTTTGTCACCGTAAGGGTCACCATCGGCACACCGTCGCTGGAATCCCATCGCCTGGATACAATTTCAAGATCATTATGTTCATCATACAGTTTAACGGAATCAAATGTTACTTCGCTTTTGTACATCGAGGTATAAGAGAGCGCATCGTCTGTGCCGTCTCCCGCCGTAAACATCTGAAGCCCGCCGCTCTCATTCCGAACCGTGCCGTCCCGGCCGATGGAGATAATCTCCGGTTCCCCTGTCAGCATAAACGAACCGTTTCCCGTACCGGAATCAGAAACAGTGCCGGAGCCGGCTGCGGCAGCCCGGATCATGAATCTGGGCTGACTGGATGCGGACGCACCGCTGAAGCTGTTGTCAGAAGTTGTATAGAATCTCTCCACCTGCAGATAGAAGGAATGCTCATCCTTCCAGTTCTGGGGCAGCAGCATGGAAATGTTGAAAGCCGCAAAGGTACCGGGCATGATCAGATCGGTCTTATGCAGGGAGCTGTTTGACGACACTTTTATAGTCCCGCGGAATGTTTCTTTCTTCACCAGCCACCAGTTCGCTCCGCTCACATTCAAACTGCTTTCTTCCTGTCGGGCCACAGCCTGACCCTGTTTTTCCTTCATGGAGCCCTCCAGCCCCTTCTTCAGTGTAACCCGGTTATTTTCCGGATGCAGGACATCCAGATGAATGGTTTCAAACGCTGTCGCGCTGCCGTGCTCCGGCTGGTCGTAGGCAACCAGATCCAGGCCGGAGAGAGGAATATTGCCGTTGTTGTAAACGGTCAGCACCATATCATCATAGACGCCGGGGGAAACCAGTGTTTCGGTCAGCAGGTTGCCCACCATCCGGATCCCCGGTACCAGGTGGAAGGTAAACCGGTACGCCGTCATTTTTCCATTGCTGTCAGACAGCAGGTAATATCCTGTTTTGCCATCACCCAGGATCAAATCGCGCGGGGAGCTGCCGGCGGACGTTTTTACTGTAGCGATGGTGTAGGGTTCGGAAACCGTATTGGAAACATCGTCATACCACACAGCCCGAACCCTGAAGAGCCGGTTTGTCCCGTCGTCTGTTTCTCCCGCGGTCTCCATCCAGTAAACGCATGGCCGTCCATACAGCGTTGCCTGGAAAATCTGCGTGGCGGGCACCTGAACGCCAAAGTCTGTAACCTTGTGGCTGAATTCGATGCCAGACCCCTTACTGAGTTGATTGGTCTGCACCATTTTCAGCCTGAAAGCATCGCTGTTTGCATCCTTCTGGACAAAAAATGCAGACACGTTTTGATGGATGTCCGGCCGGTATGCAGCCATGGAAGCAACGTTTTCTCCGACGGAGCAACGATCGCCGTGGAAATACTTGCTGGTATAGGTCATCTCGCACGGTTTGTCATCCCCGCTGCGTCTCAGGAAGAAACTGTAATAGCTACTTCGGATTCTGTCCATTCTGTCTGTTTCACTGAAGGCGTTGATGAAATCATCCGGATTATCAGAGAACAGATTGCTGAAAAACTGCATGTCCTGATAGGTGTCATTGTCGTCTGTGTGTACGCCTGTCGAAAAAACCCTTTTGGTTAAAGATGTATTTCCGTTCGAAACGACATAGCCGAGAACTTCACGGGGCCGGTTATGCCTGCCATTCGTGGATGATTGGATCGGCGCGTACGTGGTCTTGAAGATCGCCATGGATACGGAATCGTTACTGATAATCGTTCCGGCAATCCGGGGTAAATAGCAGGGATACCGGAAACCTTCCTCATCAATTTCACTGAAGGCCGTAACCCAGTGACCATTCCATGCGAGCGTCACCGGTTCCAGGACATAGCTCAATTTAAACACGGTAGAAAACTCGTTTGATTCTGCATAATAATGAGGTGTCAGAGAATAGCAGCTGATCCTTGTCCAGGTTTGAACCGGCACTTTCCTGGTTTCCCTGGTTCCGTCGTCGTGGGTAATGGTCTGTTCTTCATAATCTTTCGCGAGTACGGTTACCACAAACAGCACATCGGTCAGTTTATAGCCACTGCTTGACCATGTATAGGCTTTGGCTCCGGTCCCGCTCACATCCTCCACCCAGTAATCATAATCGATCACGTCGTAACTGTCATCCGTAAGCTTACCCAGCCCATCTTCCCCCAATCCGTCCTCTGTCTTGGCGATAGGTGTATAAACAGGCCCGCTGCCTTCCAGGGCTGTGCCGACAAGGGTGATATGTTTCGTGGACTCACAGTGGACGTAGGATCCGGGATCATTGTATTCCTCCATGGAGGGGGTCATAAACAGCATGACAGGGACGCTCACGGGCCCCTTGGAGTCGATGACGCTTGTCCGCATGGAAAAGATCCGGCCCGATGAGGCTCCGGGAATATATGTGTTCTGATACCGGATTTCCTGTCCCGCCAGAGCCAGATCGTCGCTGCCTGTATCAACCTGCATGGCGCCCTCGGTTTTGCCGATATTCTCCTCAGCCCGGGCGTTTGAAATCAGGAATGCAAGGAACCGTTCAACCGGGGTCTGCGGATCGGCGTCAGCCCGTTCAACCGGGGTGGGCAGCAGCCGCCAGCGCCATTCGGGTCCGAAAGGTGTATACGTCATATTTGCAAACAGAATTTCAACAATCACGCGGAACGCGGCGCCGCCGTACAGCGCCAGCTTGATATCCCCGTTCAGGTAATCGCTGTCTGACTTATCGATATGATTTTTCTTGTCTTGCATCCACCGGCCCAGATCAATGCTGCCGCTCATGCGGAACTGGAATTCAAGGAAACCCAGCCCCATCACGGAAACACTCAGGAAACCCTTGAGGCCCAGGGTCAGCGTAAGCCCCAGTTCCAGCCGGATAATCACGTTGAATGATTTTTTGATATAGTCCAGTCGCTGAACCGAAAACATTCTGTCGCCTTCCGGCCAGCAGGTATCAATTGCCACACCGATTTCCGGAAAGATGGTGGCGGCAAGCGTCGCTGTCAGCATGAGGCTCGCCAAAGGCCACTGCAGCCCTGCTTCACCGGTCACAGACAGCGTAAAGCCTGCGCCGCCCTGACCGAGAATCTGTCCGTAGTGATCTTCGGTTTCCCGGTATTGCACCTGGGCAAACCCGAACCAGGACATGCTTAGCATAATGGAACCCAGTTTGAAGGGGTTTGTCTTTTTCCGGCCTGCCCAGTCTCCTCCGCTGGCCGCCTTGGCTTTGGCCAGCCTGCCTTTCTCTTCGTTCTGTTTGACGGCCTTGTCCATCGCTTTCTTGTCTTTGCTTTTCCAGGTATTCTTGTTCGCTTCGTTGACGAGGTCGTCAAAGGCGGTGGTGCCGATCGTGATTGCTCCGTTGCCGTTCAGGTCAAAGTAAGCCCGGACCTGGAATTTGTCATTCAGCGGCGTGTTGAAGGAAATATTCAGCCCGCCCAAAGGCTGAGGCCAGCTGCTGGGCAGCGTAAAGCTGAGCCCCGGCGTGGTCAGCAGTTTGAAATTCGGATCGCCGATGGGTTTCTGGAGCTTCGGGGCAATCAGTTTGATTTTAGCCTGGTAGGTTTGCTTTTGTTCGCCCTCAGCGGTAATTTCCGCAATCAGTTTGCCGCCCGTCGGCGCATTCTTGAGCCACTCGCCGGAAAACTTGAAGGTTTTCTCTCCAACGTCTCCTTTACCGGTGCCGACGTCCAGTTGTTTGTTCCCGCTGCTGTCGGCGAAATACATGGAAAGGGAGTATTTTTTGTTTCCGGAGATTTTGATGGCGATTTCCTGTTTTGTATCGTTAAAGGGACTGAGTACAACCTCATAATCAGCAATCAGCATATCGTTTCCCCAGAAACTCCAGGAAACGGGATAGGGTGTACCGTCGTCTTTATACATGGGCACCTTCAGCTGGGCGCCTTTTTTGATCCAGATCCCGGAGGCTTCCAGCCTGCGGTATCCGCTGTGAACGATTGTCAGGTTAACCTGCGCCTCGCCGTCCCGGTCGCTGGGATAATTTCGCATGGGATAGCCGACATAGCCGCTGCCGCGGGTCGTCTGCTGAGACGGACTCACATTTTTGGCACTGACGGTGATCTGTGTTCCGGAAAGCGGTGTACTGCCGTCCAGCGCGCCGATGTAGAAGCTCTTGTCGTCCATGACCATGACGCTCATCTTCTGGTCGGAATCGGCAAGGGCATTGCCGATCGGCATCAGGCGCGCGAGACGGGTTAACACCGTCTCCTCCTGTTCCACGCGCACAACATTGGCGGAAACCGTCAGTTCTTTTTTCACAGTGGCCACGGTATCCGCGCTGCGGATTCTGTCGATTTCATCCAGCAACCATGTAACGGTTTCCTGGTTCCCGGGTTCGGATTTCCCCTGGAACAGGCGCTCAAACTCCCGGCAGGCCATCATCCAGTTAGTGGCCAGATCTGTCACAAGTTCTTTGTCTTTGGTCAGGTTTCTCTGATCTTCCCGGATCTGGTAGGCGTATACCGCCTGCTCTTTTTCCGTGCAGTCGCCGCTCTGCAGCATTTCCGAGTTTGCCAGGATCCTTCCCGATGCAATGCTCAGCTTGTCGCGATAATAGTTCACCTCGTCGCGCATTTCCATGGCATAATGATAATCCGTATAGAACAGGCCAATCCCCGTGTCCGGATCACTGTTCATCTGATTGTATTTGGCCGGATAATCCTTCTTCAGGTCGGAAAGCAGGATGTCATAGTTCTGAAAGCTGTCCATGACATAGCACAGTCTGTTATCGGTGAAATCGTTGATCCAGCCCAGCAGCTGCTGAATATTCATGTTTACGCTGATTTCCATGCCCGAATGATATGTCGGCGCATCCTCGCTCAGGCCCGTCAGGGCAATGGCGGCGGAAAGCTCCTCCGCAGTGGGCGGCGGATTGATCGCTTCGGCGATCACTTTCAAAGGCATCGCCAGCCAGAGAAAGATCACGGCCATCAGCGCGGAAATACTTCTCTTCATAGGTTGTTGCCCCCTGTTCTGTTCCTCACAATGCGTTGTACCTTCTTGTTTTTTTTCATCAGGACAGAGTACATTATACCTGATGGATTCAGCTGTTTCAATTGTGTACCGGAAATAACCGACATACACGAATGATCGGGGTTCCCTCTAATGACTCACATCTCATCTATAACCGTGGGGGAATAAGACGGCACAAAGAAGGCGTCATAATCTATAAACCGGATGGCATCCGCATCACAGTCAATCACCATCGTGTATTGGCTCTCCCGGGTCAATGTCGCCGTATGGCCCTTTATTTCCAGGGGCAGTCCAAACCCTTCATCCAGATTCACCTCGTGGTAAATATCCTCCAAAAGCTGTTTGACCGAAGACCAGGGGACGCATCTTTGCGCGCCTCCTAACAGAGTAAATGCGTCGTTTACGTCGCAACTTCTCAATCAGATTATTTGGTGAAAAAGCAAGATTGTCAATGGTTTTATTGATGGCTTGCGTCGTATGCGTCGTTATTTCTCAATAGCATACCTGTCTTCAAATCCTGATCTCCAACATCTGTCGCTTTGCAGCCTCCTCGTCTTGGAGAGGCTGCAGCTTTAAGAAAAAGCGCCATAAGTGCGAAGGAGAATCACAGGACTTCCCTTCCAAGGGAATCCTTGTGCCCGTAGCCGAGAACATTGAAATTCTCATCGAGATAAACTTCCCCGCCGAAAGGGTTCTTCTGCTTGTGAATCATTTTCGGCATATCCGTCTGCTCCTCCCCGCCGGACTTAT
>CAMJTZ010000084.1 GCA_946408865.1 uncultured Clostridia bacterium | reverse complement strand
CCTGGACGGGGAAGGCCCCTTCTCCGCGACGATTACGATCCTTGCCTCCGACCGGGTCAATATGCTCGGCGAAATTGCGACCATCATCGGTGAAAACGGCGTGTCCATCCGCGCCGCTTCCATCCAGTCCAGCGGCAAAACGCGGATTTCCACCCTGCGCCTCACGCTGGACGTCCATACCCGCGAGGAGATGGACCGCGTGATCAACGCCCTCCGCAACAAGTCCGATATTCTCGATGTCTACCGCACGACAACCTGAAAAGGAGTTTTTTGACCAATGCGCTGTGTTGTCCAACGCGTCTCCTCTGCTTCCGTCACAGTGAACGGAACCGTCTCCGGCCGGATTGAGGCCGGACTGATGGTCCTCATCGGCGTCTCTTCCGACGATACCGATGCGGATCTGAAATATATGGCGGAAAAGGTTCCGAACCTCCGCATCTTTGATGACGACAACGGCGTCATGAACCGCTCCCTGCTGGATGCGGGCGGCAGCATTCTCGCCGTTTCCCAGTTCACCCTTTACGGGGACGCCCGGGGAGGCCGCCGGCCTTCCTATATCCGGGCCGCAAAGCCGGAGAAGGCGGACGCGCTCTATGAGCAGCTCATCGCCCGCTGGCGGGAAAAAGGCGTCCATGTGGAAACCGGCATTTTCCGTACGGATATGAAGGTTGCTCTCGTCAACGACGGCCCCGTCACCATCCTCCTTGACAGCGAAAAACAGTTCTGAGGAAACCGGCTTATGAAGATTACGTGTGTAACTGTCGGCCCCGTGGCCACCTGCTGCTATCTCCTTTCCCGGGAAGACGCCTCCGAATGCATCGTCATCGATCCCGGCGACGAGCCGGAGCGGATTCTCCGCGCCGCAGCCGGGAAGCACATCGCGGCGATTCTCCTGACCCACGGCCACTTCGATCATATCGGCGCGGTTTCCGCCCTCGCGAAGGACGGGACCCCGATCCTGATCCATGCCCTGGACGCGGATATGCTGACCGATCCAAAGCGGAACGCCTCCCTTGCCCTGCTGCGCGCTCCGGTCTCCGCCTGTCCCGCGACGGACCTGCTCCGGGACGGTGACCGCCGTACCCTTGCTGGTCTGGAAATTGAAGTTATTCACACCCCCGGTCATACGCCCGGCAGCGTCTGCTACCGGATCGGGGATCACCTGTTTACCGGCGATACGCTCTTTGCGGACGGCTGGGGCCGTACCGATCTGCCCGGGGGCGACGAGCACGCGCTGATGGCTTCCCTCCGGCAGGTGATTCCCCTCGCCAGGACCATGCCCTTCCATCCCGGCCACGGGGACGATCAGGTATGTGTGCTATGAACGGTGAATTGTCCTCCGCACTGGAAACCATCGGGCCGGAGCTGCTCGCAATGACCCGGCTGTTCGGCCTTCCGGACGCGTACTGGGATCCTCCCGCGCGCTATGTGATGTATCCGGAAGCGCTTCCGGACCGTTACCGGATCACCTTCGCCTTTGACGCCCTGTCCGCGGAGCGCAGCGTCGCGATCCCCTCGGAAGCGGATCCGCACCTGCAGGCGCTTCATCGCCGCCGTGCTGCCCGCCGCCTCTGCAAGCAGGCGCTCTATGACCTGCTCCGGAAAATGACCGGGATCCATCCCCCCTGGGGAAGCCTCACCGGCGTCCGCCCGACCCATCTGATGCTGGAGGCCCTCGCGGAAGGCCTCTCTCCGGAGGATGCCGTCCGGCGCCTCGTCGATGAATATGACGTCACCCTGCCGAAGGCGGAACTCCTCGCGGAGATCGCCGCGGTCCAGCGGAAGCTGCCCGCGCCCGGCGACGCTTTCATGGATGTGTATATCGGCATTCCCTTCTGCACAACCCGCTGCGCCTACTGCTCCTTCTCCTCCGGGGAAATCGGCGACGGCAGCCTGGTTTCTCCCTATCTGGAGGCCCTGGAGAAGGAAATCCGCGCCTGCGCTCCGCTGATCCGCTGGAGCGGCCGGTCTCTCCGGGCGCTGTATGTGGGCGGCGGCACGCCGACCGCCCTGCCGGAAAAGGATTTCCGCCGCCTGCTGGATCTCATCCGTGAATGTTTCCCGGACGCTTGTGAAACCACCGTGGAGGCCGGCCGTCCGGATACGCTTTCCCGGGATAAGCTCCGGGCCCTCCGGGAAGCGGAAATCTCCCGGATTTCGATCAATCCGCAGACCATGAACGACCGGACCCTGCAGGTCATCGGCCGGGCCCATACCGCACAGCAGGTCCGGGAAGCCTATGCGATGGCCCGGGAGGAAAACATCCCGCATATCAATATGGACGTGATCGCCGGCCTTCCCGGCGAGGAGGAGCCGGATTTCGCCCGGACCATGGAGGAAGCCGTCCGCCTGCATCCGGAAAGTCTCACCGTCCATACGCTGGCGATCAAGCGTTCCTCCCGCATGAGCCTGGAGAACGCCCCCCTGCCGGACGGCGAAAAGACCGCCCGCATGGTGGACCTGGGCCTGCAGACCGCCCGCGCCCTGGGCATGAAGCCGTATTACCTTTACCGCCAGAAATATATGGCTGGCAACCTGGAAAACACCGGTTATGCCCTTCCGGGCCACGCCTGCCTCTACAACGTGGATATCATGGAGGAAACCTCCCATATCCTCGCGCTCGGCGCCGGCGGTATCTCCAAGCGGATCTGGCCGGACGAAGGGCATATCACCCGCGGCCCGAATGTCAGCAATATTCGGGAGTATATTTCCCGTACGGATGAAATGATCCGCCGGAAAGAAGAGCTGTTTCTGCCGTCCGGATCGCTTTGATAAATAATTTTCTTTTTTACAGGAGGATGAACAGTCATGAATGACCGCTGGGACCTTTCGTACCTTTACAAAAGCTTTGAGGATGAAGCTTTCCGCCGCGATCTCTCGTCCCTTCCGGAGGAGGCTGCGCGCCTGCAGGCCCTTCTGGCCGACGCGTCCCTCTCTTCCCTCGAGAAGCTGGAACGCTTCCAGGAGGAGGAAGAGAAGCTCAGCGCCAAAGTGGATGCCCTGATGAATTACACCCAGTGCACCCTCACGGTGAACGCCACGAACGCAGCCGCCTGCGCCGCGGATGATCAGCTGATGTCCGCCTTTACCGATCTGGAGATGCTTTCCTCCGCCCTGACCCGCTTCGTGGCCGGTCTGGACAATCTGGAGGAACTGATTGCCGCTTCCCCGAAGCTGCAGGCTGCCGCCTTCGCCCTTCGCGAAAAAAAGGAGGACGCGAAACACCTCCTGCCGGCGGCTGCCGAGCCCTGGATGCTGGAAATGCAGCTTTCCGGAGGAACCGCCTTCAGCCAGCTGCGGGACAAGCTGGATTCCACGCTGTCCGTGGATTACCGGGAGGAACATCTGCCTCTGGCCGCCGTCCGCGGCAAGGCGTATGATCCGGATCCCGCTGTCCGGCGGGACGCGTATGAAGCCGAGCTCGCCGCCTATCCGAAGATGGACCTCCCGATGTCCTTCTGCCTGAACAGCATCAAGATGGAAGCCCGTACCCTGGCCAAAGCCCGCGGGTTTGATTCCGTGCTCGATATGACGCTGTATTCCAGCCGGATGGACCGCGCGACCCTCGACGCCATGTGGAACGCGATCCGGAAGTACCTGCCGGATTTCCGCCGCTATCTGAAGGCCAAGGGAAAACTCCTCGGCCATGAAAACGGCCTGCCCTTCTATGATCTCTTCGCTCCGGTCGGGGAAAGCACCCGCACCTTTACTGCCGAGGAGGCAAGGGCGACGCTTATCCGGGAGATGGGCAAGTTCACCCCGGAGATGGCGAAGTTTATGGACAACGCCTTTGAGCAGCGCTGGATTGACCTCTATCCCCGGGACGGGAAAACAGGCGGCGCCTTCTGCTCGTCCGTGCACTTTGCCGACCGTTCCCTTGTGATGACCAATTTCCAGGGCAGTTTCTCGGACGTCAGCACCCTGGCGCATGAGCTGGGCCATGCCTGGCACAACCGCTGTCTGGCCGGCCTCCCGTATTCCATGATCGACACTCCGATGCCCCTGGCCGAAACCGCGAGCATCTTCAACGAAACCATGCTTTCCTGGCAGGTCCTTTCCTCCTGCACGCCCGCGGAACGCCTCTATCTCCTGGAAAACGGCCTCATGGAGGCCACCCAGACGGTGGTGGATATTTACAGCCGCTTCCTCTTCGAGAGCGAGGTTATCGATACCCGCGCCGACCACAGCATGTCCGTTGAAGAACTGAAGGACGCCATGATCCGCGCCCAGAAGGAAAGCTACGGCGACGGCCTGGATGAGAGCTTCCTGCATCCCTATATGTGGGCCTGCAAGAGCCACTATTACTCCTCCGGCTATAATTTCTACAACTTCCCCTACGCTTTCGGCCTGCTCTTCGGCAAGGGCGTCTTCGCCCGCTGGCTGGAAAAAGGCGAAAGCTTTGTTCCGGATTACTGCCGTCTCCTGCGTTACTGCGGCAGCGCGCCCGTTGCGGATGTGGCCGCCAGCGTGGGCATCGATGTGCGCAGCGAGGATTTCTGGTGCTCCTCCCTGGAGGTCATCCGGAAGGATATCGACGAATTCTGCCGCCTCGCGGCAAAGTGATCCGGCTGCGGGCACGCAAAACCGGCGCGGACTGTTTCCGCGCCGGTTGTTTTATGCTTGCTCTCTTGTTCCGGATGGATCAGAACCGCATCCGGTCTTCGATATACTTGCGCACCTCGCTGATCGGTATGCGTTCCTGCTGCATGGTGTCGCGGTCACGGATCGTGACGGTCTGGCTTTCTTCTGTTTCGAAGTCCACGCAGATGCTGAACGGCGTTCCGATTTCGTCCTGCCGGCGGTAGCGCTTGCCGATGGATCCGGTTTCATCGTATTCGACCGGGAAGTACTTGCACAGCTCGGCGTGAATACTGCTCGCCAGCTCGCCCAGCTTGTTCTTCTGCAGGGGAAGCACGGCCGCCTTGTAGGGCGCCAGCGCCGGATGCAGGTGCAGCACGGTGCGCACGTCTCCGCCTTCCAGCTCTTCCTCGTCGTAGGCGTTGCACAGGAAGGCCAGCACCATCCGGTCCACGCCCAGGGAGGGCTCGATGCAGTACGGGATATAACGTTCATTGGTTACCGGGTCCAGGTATTCCATGGACTTGCCGGAATGATTCTGATGCTGTGTCAGGTCGTAATCCGTCCGGTCCGCCACGCCCCACAGTTCGCCCCATCCGAAGGGGAAGAGGAACTCGAAGTCGGTCGTCGCTTTGGAATAGAAGGCCAGCTTCTCGGGCTCGTGATCGCGCAGGCGCAGGCTCTCCTCCTTGATGCCGAGGCTCAGCAGCCAGTCGCGGCAGAAGGAACGCCAGTAGTTGAACCATTCGAGGTCGTCGCCGGGCTTGCAGAAGAATTCCAGCTCCATCTGTTCAAATTCACGCACACGGAAAATGAAGTTTCCGGGGGTGATTTCGTTCCGGAAGGATTTGCCAATCTGGGCAATACCGGCCGGCAGCTTTTTGCGGGTGGTCCGCATCGCGTTCTGGAAGTTGACAAAAATGCCCTGTGCGGTTTCAGGGCGCAGGTAAATCTCGTTGGCGCTGTCCTCGTTGACGCCCGCGAACGTCTTGAACATCAGGTTGAACTGGCGGATGCCGGTGAAATCCTTCTTGCCGCATACGGGGCATTTGATGTCGTGCTCCGCGATGAACTTCTCCAGTTCGGCGTTGGTCCAGCCGTCGCCGGTCTCCTCGCCCTTGGTGAAATCTTCAATCAGCTTGTCCGCGCGGAAGCGCGCCTTGCAGGCTTTGCAGTCCATCAGCGGATCGTTGAATCCGCCCACATGGCCGCTCGCCACCCAAACTTCCCGGTTCATCAGGATTGCGCAGTCCAGTCCGGTGTTGTATTTGCTTTCCTGAACAAACTTCTGCCACCAGGCCTTTTTCACATTGTTCTTGAATTCAACGCCCAGCGGACCGTAGTCCCAGGTGTTGGCCAGTCCGCCGTAGATTTCGGATCCGGCAAAGATAAAGCCGCGGTTCTTGCACAGGGCAACCAGCTTGTCCATCGTCAGTTCAGCCATGCTATTTCCTCCACTTTCTCGGGTTCGTTAACGGGCCTATTATCGGTTCCGGCCCTGCTTTTGTCAAGGGACTTTGTGTCAGAACAGCGCTTCCACAAAGTCTTTCGCGTCAAAGGGTTGCAGATCGTCGATCCCTTCGCCCACGCCGATGTACCATACCGGCACCTCCAGCTCCTGCCGGATCGCCAGCGCGATACCGCCCTTGGCCGTTCCGTCCAGCTTGCTCAGGATGATGCCGCCGATTTCCGCCACTTCCTTGAAGGCCCGGGCCTGCATCAGGCCGTTCTGGCCGGTGGTGGCGTCCAGCACGAGGATGCAGCGCGTGTCGGCTTCCGGATATTCCCTGTCGATGACCCGGCGCATCTTGTTCAGCTCGTCCATCAGGTTCTTTTTGTTGTGCAGCCGCCCGGCCGTGTCCACAATCAGCAGATCCGCCTGCTGGGCTTTCGCGCTTTTGATCGCGTCAAACACCACCGCAGCGGGATCCGCGCCTTCCGCGTGCTTGACGATCGGCACCCGCGCGCGCTCCGCCCATACGGTCAGCTGCTCCGCCGCCGCGGCCCGGAACGTGTCCCCAGCACACAGCATAACCTTCCGGCCGATCGCCTGGAAGCGCAGCGCCAGCTTCCCGATCGTGGTGGTTTTGCCCACACCGTTTACGCCGACAATCAGCATGACCATCGGCCATTTCAGCGGCGGACGCGGAATGTTCATCTGCTCGATCATGATTTCCTTGAGCATCTCCCGCGCCTGTGCGGCGTCCTTCACCCTGCCGCTTTTCACGCGGTCGCGCAGCTCGTCGATGATCGCGGTCGTGGCTTTCAGGCCGCAGTCGGCCATCAGCAGAATGTCTTCCAGTTCTTCGTAGAAGTCTTCATCTATCTTCCGGTTTTCCCGGACCATGTCGTCGACTTTTTCGGTCATGTTGCCCCGGGTCTTGCTCAGTCCTTCCCGCAGCCGGGCAAACAAGCCCTTTTTCTTCTCCTCACCCATGGAGATCCCCTCCTTTTGCACAGGGAACAGTGTATCATATTTCGCCGGGGAAGAAAAGGCTGGAACGGCCCGAAATCCTTTTTCTGATTTGATTTCTGTCTCCTGCTGTGTTATAATGTGCGGAATTCATTCAAACATGAGGGAGAGGACTGTCCGATGATTACCTCCAAGGAACTGAGAAATGCCTGGATCCGCTTCTATGAAGAACGGGAGCATGTCAATATCGGTGCCGTTTCACTGATCGGCGACGGAAGCACCGGCGTTATGTTCAACGTGGCCGGCATGCAGCCGCTGATGCCCTATCTGCTCGGCAAGGAGCATCCGTCCGGAAAGAAGCGTCTGTGCAACGTGCAGGGCTGCGTCCGCACGGTTGATATCGAGAGCGTCGGGGATCCGACCCATTTCACTTTCTTCGAAATGATGGGCAACTGGTCCCTGGGCGATTATTTCAAGAAGGAAAAAACCCGCTGGAGCTACGACCTGCTGACCAAGGTTTTCGGCCTGGACGGAAAGGAAATCTGCTCCACCGTTTTTGAGGGAAACGACGCCGCGCCCCGGGACGAGGAAACCGCCAGCCTGCTGAAGGAAGTCGGTATCCTGCCGGAGCATATCTTCTACCTCCCCAAGTCCGATAACTGGTGGGAGCTCGAAGGCACGACCGGTACGCCCTGTGGCCCGGACAACGAATGGTTCTACCCCCGCCACAACAAGCCCTGCGGCCCGAACTGCGGCCCGGCCTGCGGCTGCGGCC
>CAMJTZ010000083.1 GCA_946408865.1 uncultured Clostridia bacterium | reverse complement strand
GCTGCCGTTTTACGGTTCCGTCCAGGACGGTGACAAACATCTCGCAGGTCGCGCCGACTTTCATTTCGATCACATGGCCGCCGTGAATCACATGATTCTGATCCGCCAGCACCGCGTGCAGATGGATATACGGCTTTCCGTCCATGGAAGTAATGCTTCCGTTCAGGCTCAGAATCTCCATAAATCCGCTGATCTTTTCAGGATAATACTCTTTCTTTTCCAGATCGTATACGCCAACCACGGCGGAATCCGTCGCACCGATCGCTTCCACCCGTCCGAGACGAATCAGCTCTTCCTCACAAAGCTTTTTCAGGCTTCCGACGATCTCCTCACCGAGGTCGATCCGAACGATATAGGTGTTTCCAGACTGCCTGTACTGCATATGCTTTTTCTCCTTTTCCGTATCATGTTTTCTGTTTACGGCTATTTTACCACAGAATACAGGGGCAGGGAATTGCTTCCTGCGAGGCGGAACGGCCGGGAACAGAGAACAGGGGAAAAACCGCAAAAACACACGAAATTATGATATTATAATAATTTCCGGGCCCCCTATATGCTCTTTGCATCAGGAGAGACGCGCATGTTTACATGGAATATCCAGTTTGTATCCAGGAAACGCCTGGCGGATACCCTGACCCAGCTGATGATCAGCGAGGAAGGAGAACGGAATATTCTGGTCCGGATCCATACCGCGATCCACGCCGCCGAAGAGGCGACGGATCTTGCCGCGTTTATCAAAGGGATTCTTCCGGACGCGCAGATTCTCGGCACCAGCACCTCCGCGATTGTCTGCGAGGGGAAGCTGATTCACGACCAGTGCCTGATTTCCGTTACCCAGATGGACGGGGGACACGTCCGGTCCGCCCGAATCCCGCTACGGGAGGAAGGCGTTTTTCTTCCGGCGGAAAAAGTGTGCGCGCGGGCCGCGGAAGAGATGATCCGGAGGGACACGCGGCTGCTGTTTGCCTTTGTGCCGGAAAACTGGCGGGAAACTGAGCGGTTTGCCGAAATCAGCAATGAGAAGATGCCGGGCGTGACGATGATCGGCGGCGTGACGGATTACAGCGACATCATCGGGAACGCCGGATTTGTCTTTGACGAAAACGGATGGTCCGGGGAGGAAATGATTCTTGCCGCCCTGGGCGGAGAAAGCATGGCATGCTGCGCCGGAATCGCCGCGGGGGTCCAGGTTGTGGGCGGGCCCCACGAGATTACGGAAGCGCGGGAGAACCGCATTCTCCGCATTGACGGAGAATCGGCGGAGTCCTTTATCTGCGACGGGATCAGCGAAGCGACTGCCGCAGATCCTGAAACCGGATTTTATTTTCCGCTGGCCTACAGCTTTGGCGGGACGGACGTCCCCTTTGTATACGGCTGCCACGGAACGGACGGACTCCGCACCAACCACAACGTCACCGTCGGGCGGAAGATCCGCCGCGGCTTCTTCTACGACCGGAAAATTATCTCGGACAACCGGTCCCTGTACAGCCGTATGGAATCCTTTGAAAAAGAGGAAACACTTTTCGCCTACTCCTGCAGGGACCGGTTCCGGATTTATCCGAACAGCGTGAACTGGGAACTGTCCGCCTATCAGAACTCCAACTGCAGCGGCTGCCTGACGCGGGGTGAAATCAGCGGAGCGGAGGGGCGGAATGTATTCACGAATTGCGCTTTTGCGGTGGCCGCCGCGGGCGAAAACCCGGAAACCCAGCAGATGAATCCCTATGTGTTTTCACATACGGAGCCCCTGGGGGAAGACAACCGGAAGCTGATCGGCTTCCTTACGGAAGCGGCACGGTCCGAGGCCCGGGACGCGGCTGTGAAGGAACGCATGAAGGGATTTGCCGACAGCTGCCGGCAGATGCTTCTTTACTCCGAAAAGGGAAGCGTTGCCAATGAAGCCGCGCTGCATATGGATATCCAGCTCGGCGGCTATGACCGGGTGTGCATGATCGACGTGCCTGAACAGCGAACGATCCGCGCTGTTTATACGGAGCAGGAGATTGAGAAAACACAGGCCTACTATCTGTCCGAATGCGCTTCCTTCGCAGCGCAGAGGAATTACCGGATCTACCTGATGCGACAATGGCAGATGGCGATTGCCGTGCCGTCCTTCATGGTTTCCCTGGAGGATTTCACAGAAGACATGAAACAGCTGCAGAACCGGCTGTTCCAGCCGAAGGAAGGCTATATTCCGGTTGTGTCCGTATTCTGCGTGATTGACGACTGCCAGGCGGAGAACCTGCGCTCCATCTACAACGCGGCACGGCTGGAGATGATCCGGAAAAACCTGCTGTTCTACAGCTGCAACGGAAAAGAGGAGGACCTGGACGAGGAGCGCATCCTCGACAAATACCACATGGTTCACGTTATCAACGACGCGCTGATGAACGACACAGTGATCCCGTACTACCAGGGGATCTACGACAACGAAACGAAGACCATTCACCACTACGAAGCCCTGATGCGGCTGAAGGACGGAGACGGAAAGGTTTATTCTCCTTATGATTTCCTGGAAGTGGCCCGGTCCTACGGACTGCTGTACGACAAGCTGAACCGTGAGATGCTCCGGAAGGTATTCGCGAAATTCCGGGACAGCGAAGGCAAAAGTGTGAGCGTCAACCTCGGTATGCGGGACATCCGGAACGAAGAGCTGATCAGGTATATCTACAGCTTCCTTTCCACGGCTCCGCACCCGGAAAACTTCATTTTTGAGATTCTGGAAAACGAGGATGTGGACGATTACGAGATGCTGCTGCGGTTTACGGACAACATTCACAAGCTGGGCGGCAAGATTTCCATCGACGATTTCGGAAGCGGGTATTCCAACCTGCTGCATGTGATCAGCATCCCGAACGATTACCTGAAGATCGACGGGTCCATTGTGAAGGAATGCAACGTGAACCCGGCGTCGGAGAGCCTGGTGAAGATGATTTCCGGCTGGTACAGGGCCAGCGGACGGAACGCAAAGCTGATTGCGGAATACGTCGAAAATGAAGCCATCCAGAAGAAACTCCTCGAGTACGGCATCGATTATTCCCAGGGGTACCTGTTTTCCAGGCCGGATCCTGAAGTGCCGGAGGACGGGGCGGATCCGGGGACCGGAGACTGAACAAAAAAACGGGCGCATGGAGGAAACAGATGAGGGGAAGCAGCAATCACATCCGGACCATCGGACTCATTCTGGAAGACGCGTTTACAGATTTCGCGGCAAATATCATTCACAGTGTTTCCTTCGCCGTGAAGGACATGAAAGATGTCCGTCTGGTTGTGATTCCCGGACGGCAGGATGACAGCCGGGATCCGTACGATATGATGCACCGCTACAAGATCCGGTACAACCAGATCTACATGATGAACGAGCAGTACCGCTTCGACGGGCTGCTGCTGACCTTTCCGAACCTGACGCGGATGCCGAAGGATATCTACCAGGATATTCCGAAGGTATACCTCGCGACGGAACTGCCGGGCGAAATCACGGTCAACTACGACGACGAGATGGGGATCCGGGAGGCGATCGACTACCTGGTCAAGATCAAGGGCGTCACCCGGCTGTGCATGCTCGGCGGGCGGGACGACAACACGGACGCGCAGAAGCGGAAGACGATTTTCCGGCAGTGCCTGGAGGATAACGGCCTGGTTTACACGGAAGACCAGTACGAGCCGGGGGACATGTCGACGCGGACACAGGAGCCGGCGGCCCGGCTGCTCGCCCGGAACCCGGACACGCAGGCGGTGTTCTGTGTCAATGACGCGACTGCCGCCGGACTGTACGACGCGCTGCGCCGGAAAGGGCTGAAGCCCGGGAAAGACGTATATGTTTTCGCTTTTGACAACGGGCCGCTGGCCGCGGACCTGAATCCGCCGCTGGCCTCCGTCGGCGCGAGCGGAATCACGCTCGGCCACAAGGCGGTTGAGATGCTGATCCGCCAGATGGACGGGAAGGAAGTGACCGCCTGGAAAATCCCGACGCACCTGTTCGGCCGCGAATCTCTTCCGTACGATATGTATGAATTCACCGCACGGGAAATGCTCAGCGCGGACAACTCCTTTATCGACCGCTTTTTTGACGACTGCTTCTACCGCTACCGGAACGAAATCATCAGCCCGGGCGCACTCAACCTGAAGCGGCTGTTCCACGAGATCCTCGCGCGGATGCTGAAATCCATGCGGAGCAGGATGATGACGGAGGAAGAGTTCGCGGAAATTCTCCGGCTGATCGGGATCCTGTTTGAAAACGGCGTCATGCTGTATACCGATCCGAACCGGTTCATCCACGACTTCAACCGGCTGCAGGGAACGATGAACGAATCGCTGAAGGCCGCAAACGTCATTGCGATGAACAACCGTCTGTTTTCCACGATGAAAGACAGGGCAATCCAGTTCCACGGCGTGCAGAAACGGATCAACGACAGCGGATACAGCAACGGAAGAAACCGGATTCAGGACTTCATGACCTGGACCACCAACTACGGAACGCCCGGGGAGGACGCGCTTGAATACCTGATCCGGCAGATGGACCGGATCGGCCTGATGAACGCAGCGATGTATCTCTACCGGGAGCCGATCGTCTGCCCTGAAGACGGACCGGCGCAGCTGCCGGACACGATGCAGCTGCGGTGCGTGGTGCGGAACGGGGAACTGTTTATCCTTCCGACGGAGAGAAGGGAATGTCCGGTGGCGGAGATTTACAACCGGGACGAACTGCCGGAGGAGAAACTCGGATATGTAAGCTATCCGCTGTTCTGCGGAAAATATCTGTTTGGAATGATGGTCTGCGCAGCGGATCCGAAGCTGTTTGAGATCGGTGAATTCCTGACATTTCAGCTGAACCGGGCAATCTTCATGGACCGGATTGCCGAGACCTGAGGAAAACAAACGGAAACAACCCTGCGGAGAAAGGAGAACAGGACATGAAAAAGAGCCTCAGCGGAAAGATCGCCTTTGGCATTGGCGGAGCCGCGAAGGATATGGTCTATACGCTGTCGGCTTATTACCTGATGTACTATTATCAGAATGTCCTGGATCTCAGCCCGGCGTTTGTCGGCACGGTGCTGATGGCCGCCCGGCTTTTTGACGCACTGAACGACCCGGTCATGGGCATGCTGGTCGCCCGGACGCGCTCCCGCTGGGGGCGGCTGCGCCCCTGGATTTTCAGCGGCAGCATTCTGAACGCCTTTATGCTTTACGCGCTCTTTGCCGCGCCCGACGTGCCGGAGACGGGAATTATGGTATGGTTCACGGTGGTGTACCTGCTCTGGGGCATTACCTATACGATGCTGGATATTCCTTACTGGTCGATGATTCCGGCCGCGGCGGAGACGGTATCCGACCGGGAGAACCTGGCTGTGATCGGCCGGACGTGCGCCGGCATCGGCGGGGCCGTGATCGCGGTGTTCGCAATGATCGCTGTCGGCCGCCTCGGCGGCGGAAACGAGCGGGAAGGATTCCGCCTGCTGGCGCTGATTGTCAGCGGCCTGTTCCTCGCCGGGGAGATCTTCTGCTGCGTAATGATGAAGGAACACCGGCAGGAGAACGCGGTACCTTCCGCGGGCATGAAGCAGATGTTCCGCGAGCTGATTCACAACGATCAGGCGCTCACGGTGGCCGGGATCATCATCCTGACCAACGTGGCGGCCTATATCACCACCAACCTGGCCATCTATTTCTTCAAATACGACTACGGCGGAGAGACGTGGCAGAATTCCTATACGCTCTTCCTCGCGATCGGCAGCGTATCGCTGGTGCTGGGAATGGTGCTGATTTATCCGCTGCTGCGGAAGATGAATACGGCCAATGAAAAGATTTTTCTCGGCAGCGTTGTGACGGCGGTGGCGGGGAATCTGATCCTGCTGGCGATCTGCCTGACGGGGCCGTCCGGCAAGTTTATTCCGCTGTGTATCGGAGGATGCATGGTATTTATCGCGAACGGGCTGCTGACCGTGCTGACGACGGTGTTCCTCGCAAACTCCGTTGACTACGGGGAACTGCGAACGCATCACCGCGATGAAAGCGTGACTTTTTCCATGCAGACCTTCGTCGTGAAAGCCGCCTCCGCCCTGGCGGTGTTTATCTCCGGCCTCGGACTGGATCTGATCGGTCTGGTCGGCGACGCGGAGGAAACAGGGGAAGTGATTCCCCAGAGCGCGGAGACGCTGCTGGGCCTCCGGCTGCTGATGACGCTGCTGCCCGTACTGGGACTCACCGCAGCTTTTTTCTGCTTCCGGAAATGGTTCAGGCTCACGGACCGGAGAATGAAGGAAATCACGCACGAGCTTCACAGCAGGCAGTAAAAAAACGAACAAATCAGCCGAAGAGGTGGGTGGCTTTTTTCCGGAATATGTGTATAATTAACCGGACAGGCAACATGAAATCCCGGAACTGCAGGATGCGGATCCGGGAGGAATATGGTATAATACCGGCGCGGGAATACGAACAAGCCGGAAATCCGGTTGACTGAGGAAAACGGATGACAGAGTTGATTACCTACCGCCTGTCCGCCACAGGGATCTGGCAGTATGAGTTTTGCCGGAACGGGGAAGCGATCGGGAATGTTTCCTCCGTGATCTCCCCACGGGAGCCGGTACGGATTGAAGGGCCGGAGATTTCCTGGTACAGCCGGTTCGACCTGGATACGGAGATTGTTCCGGGCGTCAGCCGGAAAATCAAGGATAACCGGACCGGCGACGAGCTCTACCGGATCGTCTGGTGGCAGCCAAACCTGTACGAAGTACGCGCGCGGGAGCGGTCGATTCAGGCAGAGATCCGGAACGGTGCTTATCTCTTCGGCGTTCCGCGCATGCCTGTCACAGCAATGACGGAACGCGTGAGCGGGGAGGCGCGGCTGGTGCGCGGCATGGAAGCGGAAATGTGGTTCCGCACGGTGCTCTTTGAGCCTGTCAGCGATGCCTATCTGATGATGGCACTGTCCTTTCCGGCACTGCGGTTTTGCTGAAAATGAATAATTATATATCAAGGAGGAATCTGCGAAATGAGAAGAAATGGCAAAATGTTCCTGGCACTGATGCTGGTTCTGGCGCTGACCGCGTCCCTGTTCTCCGCGGCCTTCGCGGAGACCTACACCCAGTTCAAGGACCGGGTGCTTGAAACGCCGCGGATCCTGTTCCAGCACAAGAAAGCGGGACTGAAGCTTGGCGATCTGCCGGTGTACACCGCGCCGACCCTGAAGGGACTGCGCATGGCGAAAGGACGGGCAAAGATCGATACGGACCGCGAACTCTTCATGGCCGGCAAAACCAGCGACGGCTGGCTGCTGGTCCGCTACGATCCCGGCAACGGAACGATCCGCACCGGCTACATTCCCCCGCAGTATGTGCGCAAGGTCAAAGCCGGCAAACTGAACTACCTCGTCGATATCCCCGTGGTCGCTGCGGAGCAGATCCCGGTGACGGACGATCCGATCGGCGGACGGAACTTCTTCTATACCCTGCAGCAGGGTGAAAACTTCAGCCTTCTGGGCAAGTACACCTATCACGGCAGCTGGTGGTACATCGAATGCACCGTGGACGGTAAAACGGCCCGCGGATTTATCGACCGCGTCGGCTCGAGGATCCTTCCCGGCAGCAGCGTTGAAGACAACCTGAACCAGACGCCCTTCACGCTCGAGGACCTCCGCGCTCCGAGCACTTCCCCCTACGGACAGGAGAAGATCGGCGACGTGACCATTGCCGGTTCCGACCGGAGCACGCGAAAGCTTGTGTACCGCGACGCTGACAAGAAATCCACGCAGACAACCGTCGTTTATCCGACGCTCGTTTATCCCTACTACGCCACCCGGACCGGCACCAACGGCCATATGTGGTATTACATCTATGTCGAGGAAGACAGCATCTGGGGCTGGATTGACAGCGAAGTGGTCCGGTAAGAAAAA
>CAMJTZ010000082.1 GCA_946408865.1 uncultured Clostridia bacterium | reverse complement strand
GGAACCGCATGCAGTGCACCTTCGGCAATATCCGCCTGACCAGCGGCCTGCTGGCGGGAGAATACATCGACTACCGGCGGATTCTTCCTTCCGATTTCAAGACGGAAGCGAAAGCCAACCGCATCAGCGTGCAGGACGCCATCGACCGGGCCAGCCTCATGGCGCGGGAGGGCAAGAACAACCTGATCCGCATGAGCTTCCGCGGCGACGTGCTGAAGATCACCTCCAACGCCGAGCTCGGCGACGTCGAGGAGGAGATGGACGCCACCTTGAACGGCGAGGATATCGATATCGCCTTCAACGCGCGGTATATCACGGATGTGATCCGCAACGTGACGGATGAGAACCTGTGCATGAAGTTCAATTCGAATATCAGCCCCTGCGTGGTGGTTCCTGAAAACGGCGACGATTTCATCTATCTGATTCTCCCCGTCCGCACCTTCCAGTAAGAAGGAGGACGAATTGTTTCACGTGAAACAATTTTCCTGATGAAATACCGGATTTTTACTTTTATACAGATAAGCGGTACATATGATTATCGAGAAGCTCACTCTCCGCAATTTCAGAAATTACGAGGAAACGGTACTGACCCCTCACGAAGGGGTCAATCTGTTCTTCGGCGCGAATGGCTCCGGCAAAACGAATCTGCTGGAAGCCATTCATTACTGCGCCCTCGGAAAGAGCCACCGGATCACCGGGGACCAGAGCGCGGTGCGGATCGGGGAAAGCTTCGCGGTCTGCAGCGTGTCGGTGCGTTCCGGCAGCGTGAAGCGGGAACTCTCCGTGCGCCTCGTGCCGAATGAAGCCGCGAAGAAAATGATCCTGCTGGATCAGAAGCAGATCCGGCGCTTTTCGGATATGATGGGCTGCCTGCAGTGCGTGATTTTTTCGCCGGAGGATCTCGGGCTGATCCGGGAAGGTCCTTCCGTGCGCCGCCGGTATCTGGATATGATGACTTCCCAGGTGAACCGCGGATACTTCATCGCCCTGCAGCAGTACCGTGCCGGCCTGGAACAGCGCAACGCGGTGCTGAAGAATATGCGCGCGGATCCCCGGCAGAACGCGGGACTGCTGGAGGTTTTTGAGCAGGCGATGGCCGGCCCCGCGGCGGTAATCGTGGAGGAACGCAAACGGGTGGTGGAGATGCTGTCATCCCTGGCGGCGGAAACGTACCGCGGCATCTCCGGCCGGGAGGAAGAGGCGTTTCAGGCGTCGTATCATTCCGCTTTCCGGGAGTCGGAAAACGTGCAGGAGGATTTCATCCGCGTCATGCGGGAAAACCGGGAGGAGGATCTGCGGCTGGGAGTCACGTCCGCCGGTCCGCATCGGGACGATCTGAATCTTTCCCTGAACCGGAAGAATATGAAGGTCTACGCCAGCCAGGGGCAGATCCGCACGGCGGCTCTTTCGCTGAAGCTGGCGCAGATGAAGGCGTTGCGGCAGATGAGCGGCGAGCCGCCGGTGCTGCTGCTGGACGACGTCATGAGCGAGCTGGACAGGGAGCGCAGAATGCGGCTGGTCCGGGAAATCAGCGATTATCAGACGTTTATTACGTGTACGGATGAGTCGGATCTGGAGCTGGAGTCCGACCGGCGGATCTATCATGTTTCGTCGGAGGAGGGCAAGGCCAGGCTGGAGCTGACGAATCCCGGGGTGGAGGAAGAGAAACCGGTATTAAGGGAGCCGGATTTTTCGTGAGGAAATTGTTTCACGTGAAACATTTTTTACAGAACGATTTGATTCGGAGGTGAGGGAAATGCCGGAATGGACCGGGCAGCAGAAAGACGTCATTTTCTCCGAATCAAAGAAGATCATCTGTTCCGCGGCGGCGGGCAGCGGCAAGACCGCCGTCATGATCGAGCGAATCGTTCAGATGATCATGCGGGAGGACCGGCCGGATCCGGAATCCTTCCTGGTGGTCACCTTCACCAACGCGGCGGCGGCCGAGATGAAGGCGAAGATCCGGGAGCGCCTGCGGGAAGGACGCGCGAACCTGCGGCTGCGCAGGGCGCTGGAGCGGCTGGACCTGATGGAGATCTCGACGATCCACGCCTTCTGCCAGCGCCTGATCCGCCAGGAATTTCAGGCGGCCGGAGCGGATCCTTTCTTTGCCGTGTGCGAACAGGCCCGGGCGAAGAAGCTTTTCTCGAAATCCTTCCGTTCCGCCTGCGCCGCGCTGCAGAAATCCGGGGATCCGGATTACGCGTACTGGAAAACCTGCTTTTCTCAGAAAGCCACCGAGGAGATTGTCCGCGGCGTGCATACGTTTATGATGTCCCTTCCCGATCCTTTCCGGTGGCTGGACGACGCTTGCGACAACGTGCCGCAGAAGCCGGACGACAGCCATCCGTGGTTCGCGTGCGCCGCGAAGATCGTGGAGGAGAAGCTGCTGACCGCGCAGATGATTCTCCGGCGGCAGTATTTAATGTTTGACGAGCCGGAGCACGGCGAAGCGTACCGCGCGGTCTGGAAGGCGGACAGCGAATTGTTTCACGTGAAACAATTATGGGCGCAGGGGGAATCTGTTCCGGAGGAGCAGCTGAACGCAGGGTTCATGCGCCTCCCCGCCTGGAGCAAACTCAATTCCCTGGAGCAGAACTGGAAGGAGCGCTACAATGAGCTCCGGGACCGCCTGAAGGATCTGGCGGAAGAGGTCACGCCGCTGATCCGCCCCGATCCGGAAACGGTGGCCCGGGATTTTACCAACCTGCGGAAAACGCTGCAGGGGCTGAAGACGCTGACCCACCGGACCGCGGAAATTTTCGCGCAGAAAAAGGCGAAGCTCCGCCTCCTGGATTTCAGCGATCTGGAGCAGTACGCCCTGAAGGTGCTGCGGGACCCGGAGGCGGGGCCTTCGGTGCGCTCCCGCTGGACGAAGGTTTTTGTGGACGAATGCCAGGATGTTTCCGCCGTGCAGGATGAGATTATCCAGCGCCTGTCCTCGGAGGATAACCATCTTTTCATGGTCGGCGACGTGAAGCAGAGCATCTACCGCTTCCGCCTGGCGGATCCGCTTCTCTTTCAGCGCAGGGCGGAAGCATACGCCCGGGAGGATTCCCCCGGGGAGCTGCTGAGCCTGCAGACCAACTTCCGCTCCCGCCCGGAGATTCTGGAGACCGCGAACACCATTTTCCGGGACGTCATGCGCGCGGACACCGCGGAAATGGACTATACGGACCGGGAGGCCCTGATTCCCGGAAAGAAGGCGGAAGGATACCATCCGGTGCAGGTGGATCTGCTGGAGCCGGACGAGGAACGAAAACCGCTGGAAATCGCCGCGGACGGCGTGGCGATGCGCGCGCGGGAACTGCTGAAGGCGAATTATAAATACCGCGATATGGTGCTGCTGCTGCCCCGGGTCAGCCGGGAGGGGCCGGAGCTGGCGCGGCTGCTGGAGGAGCGGGGCATTCCCGTTTTCTTTGACGGCGGAACGGATTTCTACGAGCGGACGGAGGTTTCCGCTTTTCTGGCGCTGCTGACCTATCTGATTCATCCGACCCGGGACGAGGCACTGCTGACGGTGCTGAAGAGCGCGCCCTTCTTCTTTACGGAGGAGGAACTGGCGCAGGTGCGCCTGCGGAAACCCGGAAAGGACGTGCCCTTCCACGAGGCGTTTGAGACAGCCATAGAGGATCTCGGGGAGCTGGGCGACCGCTGCCGCGAGGTGCGGGACCGGGTGACGGCGTGGCGGCGCCTTTCGACCGTCGAATCCATGAGCAGTTTTGTGCGCTTCGTCTGCAGTGATTCCCAGCATTACGCGATGGCCGGCTCCGGCCCCACCGGGCGCACGAAGCAGAAAAACCTGTCGCTGCTGTGCCGCAAGGCTGAGGACGCGGAAGCGGCCGGCGTCTATACGCTGCACCGGTTTCTGAATTTCGTTTCGGAGCAGGCCGGCGGCGGGGACCAGCGGTCCGTTTCTCCCCTGGCGGAAGGGGACGACGTCGTCCGGATTCTGACGATGCACAAATCGAAGGGTCTGCAGTTTCCGGTGGTCTTCTGCCTCGGGCTGGACAGCACGCTCTCCCACCGTGCGGAAGGCGGGCTCATGACGGACGCGGAGCTCGGCATCTGCCTGAAGTACAAGCGGCCGGATGTCCGTCTCAGCCGGGATACCGCCGCCACGCAGATCTTTAACTGGAAGAAGGAAAGGGAGCAGCGGGCGGAGCGGATCCGCCTGCTGTACGTCGCGCTGACCCGCGCGCAGGAGCGGATGGTGCTCGTGGGCGTCGGGGCGGACCACGCGCTCTGGCATACCCCGCCGGGGGTGCACCGGGTGCTTTCCGCCGGATGTCTGATGGACTGGATCGTGCCTGCGCTGCTGGATGCCGAAAAAAAGTCCACAGGTTATCCACAGGCAGAAACCCCTTGGAAAATAAGTGTTTTCCAGGTTGAATCGCAAAAAACTGTGGAAAAGAGGGGCAGCAATCCACAATTCAACGCATGGCTTGATTCCTTGCTTTCCGCCCCGCCTGTGGAAGACTTGTGGAAAGATTATCCGCCGAAACCGATGCTCAGCAAAATGCAGAAGCGCTCCGTCACCGGGCTGCTGCAGAAGGCGGACCGGGACCTGGGGGAAGAGGACGAGGAGACGCCGGAGGACAAGCGGATTCCGGACCGTTTCTCCGCGGCCCTGGAGCGTACCAGCGTCGGGGAGTATCCGGCGTTCATGGCTCCCCCGCCGGAGAAGCGGGCGGCCTGGCGCGGCACGCTGATTCACCGCTTCCTCTCCCTGATCGACCTGGAGATCGCCCGCGTGGCCGGGGACCGGCTGGAGGAAGCCCTCGGGCGGATGAAGGAGGAGCTCATCGCCCAGAACGTCTTCACGAAAGAGGAAGGCGCCGTCATCGATCCGAAGGACGCGGCCGCATGGCTGCGCTCGCCCCTGGGCCGGAGGATGCTCGCCGGATGGGACGTCCACCGGGAGTGGAGCTTCAACCTGCGCAAGCCGGAGCGGGATCTGCTGGTGCAGGGCATCATCGACTGTGCCTTCCGGGAGCGGGAGGGGTGGGTCCTTGTGGATTACAAGACGGACCGGATCACGGACGAGGAGAATTTTGTGGAAATCTACCGGCCGCAGCTGCGCTGGTACGCGGAAGCGGTGCGCCGGCTGACGCGCCGCCCCGTGAAGGAAGCATGGCTGTATTCCATCTCAAAACAGAAAGCTTTTCTGACGGACGCCTGGGAGGAGGAAAACGTCTTCCGGGAGGATCCGTGACATGTCAAAAAAGTGCCCCTTTCCGGACGTATCGGAAAGGGGCACTTTTCCACAGGGTGAAAAGCCTTAAATCATAAGGGACAAATTTATCCCACCCGGATAAAGTGAGGAAAATCAACGGTTTCAGAAACCCACAGGCAATATCGCAAAAGTTTTCCAAAGGTGTGGAAAACCTGTGGAAAAATGTGGAAAACCCTTTTGCCTCAAGCCTCCGGAGGGGTTTCCGGGGGCGTTTCCGCGGGGGTCTCCGCCTCCGGTTCCGGATGCTCCGCCAGCTGGGTCAGCGGCAGATCGCTTTCCAGGAAAGGATCGTCTTCCGCCAGCAGCGGATCCGCCTCGTTGCCGTAGGCGTTGGCGCTGTCGTCCATTTCCTCCTCCAGGAAATCTTCCGGGTCCGGGAAGCGCAGATTCATGTAACCTTCCGCGTCGGTTTCGACCTCCAGCAGGTCGCCGATGGCCGGCATGGCGACCACTTCCGTCGAGCGGCAGGAAGCGGCCTGGGCGTATTCCATGGCCACGTCCGTCCGGTCGAAATAGTGCATCGGGATCACGACGCGGGGTTTGACGGTGAGGATGAAGTAGTTGATGCCGGCCTCGAACATGGCGCCCTGCCGCGGATCCAGCGGGAAAAACGCCAGGTCCACCGGATGTTCGCTGACCGGCCGCAGCGCCTTGCGGAATTCCGCGTCCGCCTCCTCGATTTCCTTCATGGTGGATTCGTTCCGCCAGTGCCAGAAGTTCAGGTCCCCGGCGTGGAAAATCTGCAGCCCCCGGAAGGAAACCAGGAAGCTGACGCCCGGATCCGTCGAGTCGAAGGCGGTCACAGAAATGTCATCCGAAAGGTCCAGCGTGGTCCCCGGGGCGATGCGCTGTCCCGGCGTGTTGGCCGGCATGTCGGAGGCGATGATGTACTTAAGGCCGGGAAGATCCTTCCAGCTGAAAACCACCGGGTCCATGTGGTCCGGGTGATCGTGGCTGATGAAAATATAAATCTGCTGATAGGCGCCGAGCTTTTCCGGCGTCAGCTGGATGCTTTCGTCCAGCTCGCCGTTCTCGCCCCGCCAGTAGTCAAAAACCAGGATGGCGTCGCCGTTTGAAACGGAAAACCCGCTGTGGTAATAATGCGTTACAAAGTATTTCGGCAAAGCGCAATACGCCTCCTGAAAACAGATTCATGATGCCTGATGATTCCGAAATGTAACACTGTTTTCCCGTTTTGTCAAACGGACAGGGCCTTTTTGATACCCTGTCCCCATCGGAACACAAAAAATAACCGGCCGGAAGGGAAACGTCCCCCACCGCCCGGTGTTTTCAGACCGAGAAGTCAGATAAAAATCCCACTTAAGCAAGAAAATCGGCGGACAGATCCGTTCCGTCGGCCCGGGGCAGCTCCAGGCCCATGAGTCCGGCGATGGTCGGCCCGACGTCGCGCATGTGCATGGCCGGGATTTCGGCGCCCTGCTTCACGCCCCGGCCGTACACGGCGAAGAGGCACAGGTCCGCCTCCCGCCCGGGGCCGAAGCCGTGGGTGGCGGCTTCCCGCTTCTCCCCGTCCAGCGCGTCGGAGAAGACGACGCCTTCCGCGGCTTCCGCGGCGAAGAGGGGCCCTTTCACGGCGTGCATTGCGTCCAGCTCCTCCCGGGTGTAGAGGCGGGAGATGCCCGCCTCCCGCTGCCTTTCCGGCGGCAGGATTTTTTCGGGGTCAATACTTCCCTTGTATTCCGGTCCGGGAAAGAAGCAGGCGCTCATGCCGTTGCTCTGGACAAACAGTTCCCGGTCCAGCCCGTATTCCGCCAGCTTCTTCGTCAGGTTCACGGTTTCGCGGATGTCCTCCTGCCCGTGATCGCTGACGGCGATCAGCAGCGCGTCCTGCATGCCCGGCGTCTCCTCCATGGCCTTCCGGATCTGCGCGAGGCGCTGATCGTTGCGGTCGTTGGCGGCCATGGCTTCCGGGCTCCATACGCCGTGCTTGTGGCGCTGCTCGTCCAGGTCGATCAGGTGAACCGCGGTGAAATCCGGCTTCCTGCGGCGGATCGCGCCGGCGGCGGAGGCTGCGGCGAAGTCGCTGAGCCCGGGCTCGGAGATGCCGCTGCGCAGGTGGCCGTATTTATGCTCCGAGACCAGCTCAAACCAGGGAGTGCCGTAGCGCAGCGCCTTCAGCACCGGGTTTTCGCCCCGCAGGGGATGCACCTCGGGGATGCACCAGCGGGCCGCCGGGTTCCGGCAGCAGACCGGCCAGAAAACGGAGCAGCAGCGGCCGCCGGCGTCCTTCACGGCGTCAAACAGCGTCGGCACCTGAATATGCTTCCGCTCCCAGTACCATACGCGCTCCTTTTCCGGCACGCCGGGCTGCGGCGGCTGGTTCTGGCCTACGCCGGTTTTGTCCGGTTCGCATCCGGTGATCATGGTGACGTGGATCGGATAGGTCAGCGCCGGGAAGATCGTTTCCACCCGCCGGCAGAAGGCGCCCTCCCGCATCATCCGGGCGACGAATCCGTTTTCGTTCACCCGCAGGGTATCCGCGTAAAAGAAGGCGTCCAGGGAAACCAGTACGACTTTTCGCATAAGAATTTTCATTCCTCTGAATCAATAAAAAAGACTGCCTCCCGGCAGTCTTTGTGAGTAAAACTTACGCCCAGGGATTCTCCGTGGGATAAGGCAGGGTCTTGGGCTGGTTCCAGGCGATGTCCTGCACGCCCAGGTACTTGAAGACTTCGAACAGCAGCTTCGCGCAGTGGGCGAAGGCAACCGCGCCGTGATGCGGATAGCGCTTCTGCACCAGCACGTGGCGGTAGAAGCGGCCCATTTCCTTGATGGCGAAGAT
>CAMJTZ010000081.1 GCA_946408865.1 uncultured Clostridia bacterium | reverse complement strand
ACAAAGGCTGGGAGATGCTTCCCGTGTTCGGCGTGCTGGCGGCGATCCTGACTCTGATTGCTGTGGCTGCCTACAAAAGGCTGATGAAAAACGTGGACAAATATTACTGCGCCGGATAAGGTCCAGTCAACCGGTGCAGGCGGATCATTTCCGCCGGCCTGTACGCGGAGGGTGAATACGATGAAAAAGTTTTTTTGTCTGGTGCTGGCACTGATGCTGACGGCTCTTTTCGCGGGGAGCGCGCTGGCGGAAAAGGTCGATCTGCCGGAGAGCGGTTACTGCGTGACCATTCCGGACGGGATGGAATACAGCGGGAAGAGAAATGCTGCCGATGAGGCGGACTTCGTATGGCTCTCCGGACGGCTGGGACTGGAAATCCAGTTTGCCCATGCGAAAAACGACCGGAATGTTTCCCTGGAGGCGATGGCGACCGTGCTGCGGGAGGACGGCTATGACGCCGAAATCCGCAGGGTTTCCGGAATCGACATGATTGTTTATGAGGGAACGGACCCGGACGACGATCCCGCGGAAGCCATGAAATTCATCACCTATGTATTTCTGGAGGGAGATATGGCACAGCAGATCTGCTTCTGGTACGCCAACCAGGAAGCCGCGGATCTGACACTGCAGATTATCGAAAGTATCACAGGCAAGGACTGACGGGAAATGAGCTTTACACACCTGCATCTTCATACAGAGTACAGCCTGCTGGACGGAGCCTGCCGGATTTCCTCGCTGGTAAAACGGCTGAAGGAACTCGGCATGGATTCATGCGCCATCACGGACCACGGCGTGCTGTACGGCGTTATCGATTTCTATACGGCGATGAACGACGCAGGCATCAAGCCCATTATCGGCTGCGAAGCCTATGTATGCAGGGACCGGACGGACAAATCCGCCGCAGGGAGGGAAAACAGCCATCTGATTCTGCTGTGTGAAAACAATACAGGATACCAGAACCTGATGCGCCTGATCAGCGAAGGATTCCTGACCGGATATTACTACAAGCCGCGGATCGACTACAATCTGATCCGTCAGTACCATGAAGGGCTGATCTGTCTGAGCGCCTGCCTGAGCGGCGACCTGCCGAAGATGCTCCTGAACGGGCAGGATGACAGCGCCCACGCATATATCCGGGAAATGCAGGACATTTTCGGAAAAGAGAACTTCTATGTAGAAATTATGGATCACAATCTGCGGGAGGAGAAGACGGTTCTCCCCCGCCTGATTGCGATCGCACGGGAAATGGACGTGCCCCTGGTTGCGACGAACGACTGCCACTACCTGGAGAAAAAGGACGCCCCGGCACAGGAAGTGCTGATGTGCATACAGACCGGAAAAACACTGGCGGACGAGCAGCGGATGCGGATGGAAACCGGGGAGCTGTATGTCAAGAGCGAAGAGGAAATGCGCGCCCTGTTCAGGAGCGTGCCGGACGCCGTTGACCGGACAAGGGAGATCGCGGAACGCTGCAACGTGACCTTTGAGTTCGGCGTGACGCGGCTGCCGCATTATCCGGTGCCGGAAGGAGAAACCGCACAGCAGATGCTGCGCCGCCTGTGCGCGGAGGGAATGCGGCGGCTGTATCCGGAGGCAAAGGAAGGGGACGAACCCTACAGACGGCTCGAATATGAGCTGAGCACCATCGAGCAGATGGGCTATGTTGATTATTTCCTGATCGTATGGGATTTCATTCACTACGCAAAATCGAACGGGATCATGGTCGGACCCGGACGCGGCAGCGGTGCCGGATCCATTGTTGCGTATTCCCTGGGCATTACGATGCTGGATCCGCTGAAGTACCAGCTGCTGTTTGAACGCTTCCTGAATCCGGAACGGGTTTCCATGCCGGATATCGACGTTGACTTCTGCTATGAACGGCGCCAGGAAGTGATCGATTATGTGGCGCGGAAATACGGCGCGGATCACGTGAGCCAGATTATCACCTTCGGTACGATGGCCGCGCGCGGCGTGGTGCGGGATGTCGGCCGGGTGCTCGGAATGAGCTATCAGGAGACGGACGCGGTTGCCAAAGCGGTTCCCATGGATCTCGGCATTACACTGGAAAAGGCGCTGAATCTGTCCCCGTCGCTGCGGCAGATGTATGACGAACAGCCGCGGGTGCGGGAACTGATCGATACTGCCATGACACTGGAGGGAATGCCGCGGCATGCCTCCACGCACGCGGCCGGCGTGCTGATTACCGGGAAACCCGTGATGGAATATGTGCCGCTGCAGCGGAACGACGATGTCATCACCACGCAGTATCCCATGGGCACCATCGAGCGGCTGGGACTTCTTAAAATGGACTTCCTGGGCCTTCGGACGCTGACGGTCATCCGGGATACGCTGGACATGATGCGGGAAGCAGGAAAGGACATGACACCCGAGGAGATTCCCTTGGATGATCCGAGCGTGTACGAAATGATCAGCCGCGGCGACACGGAAGGCGTTTTCCAGATGGAAGGCGCGGGCATGACCGGATTCCTGACAAACATGAAGCCTTCCTGCTTTGAAGACATCATCGCGGCGATTTCCCTGTACCGGCCGGGTCCGATGGATTCCATTCCCCGGTATATCGCCGGGAAAGTGAATCCGGCCAGTGTACAGTACAAAACGGAAAAGCTGCGTCCGATTCTGGATGTTACCTACGGATGCATGGTATACCAGGAGCAGGTGATGCAGATCGTCCGGGACCTGGCGGGATACAGCTACGGCCGGAGCGACCTGGTGCGCCGTGCAATGGCGAAGAAAAAGCACAAGGTAATGGACGAGGAACGGGAGATTTTTGTCCACGGCCTGAAAGACAAGGACGGAAACATCACGGTGCCCGGATGCGTGCGCAACGGGGTACCGGAGCAGGTGGCCAATGAGATTTACGACGAAATGATCTCCTTTGCCAGTTACGCCTTCAACAAATCCCACGCTGCAGCCTACGGCGTGGTAGCCATGCAGACGGCATGGCTGAAACGCTATTATCCGGTGCAGTTTATGGCCGCCATGCTGAACAGCGTATACGGAAACACCGGAAAAATCGCGGGATATATCCAGTACTGCCGCGGGCGCGGCATCGCGGTACTGCCGCCGGACGTTAACCGGAGCCGCTGGAAATTTACAGTGGATCAGGATGCCGAAGGCCATCCGGCGATCCTGTTCGGCCTGGGCGCTGTAAAGAGCGTCGGCGAAAACGCGGTGAACGCGATCCGGCGGGAGAGGGAAAACCGCGGACCGTATCAGGATATTTTTGATTTCTGCCGGCGGGTAGACACGACGGAATGCAACAAGCGGGTCGTTGAAAGCCTGATCAAGGCCGGCGCGTTTGACCGGATGCAGGCGAACCGGCCGCAGATGCTGGCGGTATACGAGCAGGCCATGGACGCGAACCAGTCTGCGCGGAAAAAGAATGTGGACGGGCAGGTAAGTCTGTTTGACATGTTCGGGGATGAAAGCGCGCAGCTTCTCGGCGTACAGATCCGGCTGCCCGATCTGCCGGACTGCCCGCAGCGGGTGAAACTGCAGATGGAAAAGGAAGCGGCCGGCGTCTATATGACCGGCCATCCGCTGGATGAATACCGGGAAATTCTCAGTCAGATGAGCTTCACGACCGCGCAGCTGGAAGAGGACACGCCGGAAGAAAACGAAGAACCGCTGGACGGACGATTTGTGGACATGGGCGGTATCCTGACGGAGGTCAAGGGAAAAGCAACAAAGAAGGGCGATTACATGGCCTTCGTAACGCTGGAAGACATGGCGGGACAGATCGAATGCCTGGTGTTTCCGCGGGTTTATGAAAAGTATCAGCCCCTGCTGCAGGAAGATGAAGCGGTGGTTATCAGCGGGAAGATCAGCGTACGGGAAGAGGAAGCGCCCAAACTGCTGGCGGAACGGATAAGCCGGATCGGGGAATGGACGCGGCAGCCGAAGGAGGAACGGATCTTTTCCGGAGGTCCGAAGCTGACCGACGCACAGCTGGCCGCCAAAGCGGAACGGAAGCTGTTCCTGCGGCTGGAACGCAGGGATATGGACCGGATCAGCGCAATCCTGGCGCTGGACGCCGGCGAGATCCCGGTTTACATGCACATTCCGGCCGAAAAAGTAACGCTGCTGTGTCCGAGAAACAGCTGGTGCGGCGCAGGCGACAGCTGCCTGCGCAGGCTGCAGGACGCACTGGGCGCTGAGAATGTTGTTCTGCGCTAGTTTTTAATTTGCCGGCTGTATGCAGGCCGGAAGGAGGGAATGCCTGTGATTACCCTGGAAAGGGTGACAAAGATGTACGGAAACCGGACAGCTCTGCGGGATATCTCCTTTCAGGTGCATGAAAATGAAACCCTCGGGCTGCTGGGGCGGAACGGCGCCGGAAAAACAACACTGCTGAACCTGATGACCGGTTATTTTCCCCCCAATGCCGGGGAGGTGCGGATCTGCGGAAAGAGCATGACGGAGAATCCGGCAGCCTGCAAGCGAAAAATCGGATACCTGCCGGAGAAGCCGCCGCTGTACGACGAGATGACCGCGGAGAGCTATCTCCGGTTTGTGTGTGAATTGCGGGAAGTGAAAAAACAGGGAATCCGGGATCATGTGGAAGAGATTCTGACCCTGTGCGGACTGCAGGAAGTCCGCGGACGGCTGCTGGGCCACCTGAGCAAAGGATACCGGCAGCGGGCGGGCATCGCACAGGCTCTGTGCGGCGCGCCGGAAATCCTGATCCTGGACGAACCCACTGTCGGACTGGATCCGAAACAGACAGCGGAAATCCGTGAACTGATCAAAGCGCTCAGGGCGGAACACACGGTCGTTTTTTCCAGCCATATCCTGAGCGAAGTCCAGCAGATCTGCTCCCGGGTAATTATTCTGGAAGAAGGACGGATGGTGCTGGACCATGACGTGAATGCTGCCCCGGACGGGATGATCCGCCTGCGGCTTAAAATTGCCGGGAAAGAAGACTCGGTGCTGAAACGGCTGCGGCAACTGGACGGATTTGCAGCGGCGGAAGCACTGCCGGACAGGGAACCGGAAACAGCGGAGGTACGGGTTACTCTGGCACGGGGAAAAGACGGCGGAGCTGCCCTCGACCGGGCTTTCCGGATGCTTGCGGACAGCGGACTGCCGGTCCGGATGATGCGGGAGGAAGGAGAAAACCTCGAGGAGATATTCCTGCGGACGATTCAGTCCCGGCTGTAAGATCTGAATCATTGAAGCCGGTTTTTTTCTCCGGCGGAAAGGAGGGTAACTGTTATGAAGGCCATCTGGAAGCGGGAAATGCAGGGGTATTTCCTTACCGCGACCGGGTACGTGTTTCTGGGCGTTTTTCTGACAGTTTCCTCCGTTCTGTTTTATCTTGAGATCCTGAACCAGCGGAGCGGAGACCTGCCGACTTTTATCGGCGAAATGAGCTACCTGTGGATGCTGCTGAGCCCGGTGCTGACGATGCGTCTGCTGGCGGAGGAAAAACAGAAGAAGACAGACCAGCTGCTGATGACGAGCCCGGTATCGCTTCCGAAGATCGTTATCGGGAAATACCTGGCTGCGGTGACGGTGCTGCTGGCTGCTACGGTACTGACGCTGCTGTATGTGCTGATTGTGGCGCTGTATGGCAGAGTATATCCCGCGGAACTGGCTGTGAACTACCTGGGCTTTTTCCTGCAGGGATGCGCGTTTGTCGCGCTGGACATGTTCCTGAGCGGATGCGCGGGGACCCCGGTCACGGCAGCGGTACTGGCTTTCGGAGCCAATTTTCTGCTGTGGATTCTGGATCTGCTGGAAAATGCGGTTCATGTTGAATGGATTGCCGGGGTGCTTCGGTTCTGTTCCCTGTATGCCCGGAATGAATCGTTCCTGATGGGACAGCTGAGCTTTTCAGGCATTCTGTTTGACCTGTCGGCAGCTGCCCTGTTTGTCATACTGACGATCTACCGCCTGGACCGTGAGCGGACCGGCGGAAGGATGTATCGTACCGGACGCCATGAACCTGCGGACAGGAAAGAGAAGGTGATCCGCAGCGGCAGGAAACGCACCAGACGCTTTTCCGCCCTGCTGGCGGCTGCGCTGGCAGTCAGCCTGGCCGCGCTGAACATCGGCGCAGAGCAGCTGGAAAAAAAGAACGGATGGCGGGCAGATTTTTCCTTCAACAGTATTTCCACGCACAGCGCGGTGACGAAGGATACGCTGGATCATCTGCAGTATCCGGTGCATATATATGCCCTGTTCCGCAAGGGGGATGAAGACGCACCGCTGATGGAACTGCTGAACCGGTATGCGGCCGCGAGCGACAAAGTCACCTGGGAGCAGATGGAACCGAGTCTCAATCCGGCGCTGATCAGCCGGTTCACGACAGATACGGAAACGCCGGGAGAAAACTCCCTGATCGTATACTGCGAAGAGACCGGCAGATGGAGAACCCTGGGGCCGGAAGATTACGTCAGCCTGGGTATGAACACGGAGACAGGGGAATATACCTACAGCGGATGGACCTATGAACGGAGCATCACCAACGCGATTGCCCATGTAACCCGGGACCGGGTATCCAGGGTTATCATTCTTCAGGGGCACGGCGAACTGGACGGGGAAACCGTGACACATTTTGCCGGGCTGCTGACGGCCAACCGGTTTGAAATCGCCTATGCCGACCTGACGGATCCTGATTACCGGCCTGACCCGGCGGATATGCTCGTTTTTTTCAGCCCGCAGAAGGATCTGAATCAGGAGGAAACGGACAAGGTGAAGGCCTTCGCCGAACAGGGCGGGAGTTTCCTGTTTACCTGCGATTACACGGATCCGCTGACAGGAATGCCGGGATATACCTCGCTGCTGCGGAGCTACGGTTTCCTGCCGATGGAAGGTATTGTACTGGCCGACCGGGCGGACAGCAAATCCTACTATAACGGAAACCGGATGTATCTGATTCCTGAAATGTGTTCCACAGACCTGACGATGGATCTGATCGGATCCGGCGCAGACCGGATCCTGCTGCCGGGAAGCAGGGGATTCAGCATGCCGGAAGACACGGACCGGAATCTGATCACCGCCACACTGCTGAAGAGCGGCGATACTGCCTTCCTGAAACAGCTGACAGGAACGGAAACCAATCTGGAGAAAGCGGAAGGGGATCAGAGCGGCCCGTTCGCGCTTGCCTTGCAGGCCCGCCGGATCACCGGGGAAGGTTATGTATCCCGGGCGTGCGCGGTCGGGTGTTCCGGCGCATTGGTGAACGAGCAGGTTTACGCAATGACAGATATCCAGCAGCTGATTGTCCGGATGGCGGAGTTTCTGCTGAATATGGAGGCATCTGATCTGGAAATTCTGGCGAAGGAAGCGATCCGTCCGGCACTGGGCACAGGAAGTATCGGGCCGGGCGCCGTCCTGCTGGCGACTCTGCCTTCGGCAGTCCTGCTGGCAGCACTGCTGGTGCTTGCACGGCGGCGGAGAAGGTAAAGAAGCATGCAGAGAGTTGAGAGAAAAGAACATCCGGAAAGGAAACACCGGCGCCTGATCTGGCTGGCGGCGGCATTTGTGCTGCTGGCAGCCAGTGTGACAGCAGCGGTACTGCTGTTACGGAAACCGGCGGAAGTGATTCCGGAGGAAGAAAAACACTGGGGAATGCTGATCAGCCGGCAGGAGGAGGAACTGGTGTCCGTGACAGTTCACCGCCGGGGGGAAGACGCCTGGACCCTGTACCGCACGGAGAACGGAAGGCTGATGCCGGAAGGCGGCGAGGGATGGATTGTGGCGGAGCAGCAGGGACAGCTGCTGCAGGAGGCCGTGACACAGCTGCGGTATGAGGAAATCCTGACGGAGGATCCGGAAATCTACCGTGTGAATTCCGCTGATTTCGGGCTGGAGGAACCGCTGGTGACTGTGACTGCCCGATACACGGACGGGACGGAAAAGACGATACGGGTTGGCGGCGATACAGGGCTGGAAGAAGATTCCCGCTATGTGACTGCTGATGGGGATGACCGCCTGTATGCGGTTTCCGCGGCTGTCGTGGAGGACCTGAACATCGAATTCGAATTGCTGCATCCGGTCCGCCTGTATGCGGTTTCCGCGGCTGTCGTGGAGGACCTGAACATCGAATTCGAA
>CAMJTZ010000080.1 GCA_946408865.1 uncultured Clostridia bacterium | reverse complement strand
CTTCGCGTTGATTTTGACGCCGCCGGGCAGGGTGGCGCCGTCCAGCGCCGCCGGCGTATGCATACCTTCATAAACGTTCGGCGCGCCGGTAACGATCTGAACATCGTCGCCGTATTCGCCGCAGTCCACCCGGCAGATCACCAGGTGGGTGCCTTCCACCTTTTCGCAGCTTTTGATCACGCCGACGACCACGTTGCTGATCTCAGCGCCCAGGTCGATCAGCTCCTCCACTTCAAAGCCGCAGCTGAACAGCTTTTCCTGCAGCTCCTCTGCGGTCACATCCAGGTCCACATATTCTTTCAGCCAGCTGTACGGTACTTTCATGCTCTCAGTCTCCTTTCGATCAGAACTGCTTCAGGAAACGAAGATCGTTCTCAAACAGCAGGCCGATATTGTTGATACCGTATTTCAGCATGGCAATCCGCTCAATGCCGATGCCAAATGCAATGCCGGAATATACCGAGGAATCGATCCCGCAGTTTTCCAGCACTTTGGGATGTACGACACCGCCGCCCAGCACTTCAATCCAGCCGGTGTGCTTGCACAGGGAGCATCCCTTGCCGGCGCACTCAAAGCAGCTTACATCCACCTCCACGCTGGGTTCTGTAAACGGGAAATAGCTGGGCCGGAGCCGCGTACGGACACTGGCGTCAAACAGCTGCTGCACAAACTTGTCCAGCATGCCCTGCAGATCGCACAGCGTGATTCCCTTGTCCACCACAAGCCCTTCCATCTGATGGAACATCGGGGAATGGGTGGCGTCGCTGTCGGAGCGGAACACGCGCCCGGGTACCAGTACCTTGATCGGCGGTTTCTGTGCGTCCATCACGCGGATTTGTCCGCCGCTCGTCTGGGTGCGCAGAAGCCAGTCGTTGTCGAGGTAGAAGGTATCCTGCATATCCCGGGAAGGATGATCCTTCGGAACATTCAGCCGGGTAAAGTTATGATCGTCATCCTCGATCTCGGGACCTTCGAACACATCAAATCCCATACCGGCAAACACATTGATCATTTCATTCCGGACCAGCGTCAGCGGATGCAGATGTCCCTGCGGATACTTTTTCGCAGGGAGCGTGATATCCACTGCTTCCAGGCGGTTGCGCGCCTGCAGCTCCATCTGCTCCATCTTTTCGCTCATGATTCTGTACTGTTCTTCCACCTGGACCTTGAAGTCATTGATAACCTTGCCCATGGCCGGCCGGTCTTCCTTGGCAACCGTTCCGAGGCCTTTCATCAGATCTGCAATGCTTCCCTTCTTGCCCAGGAATTCCTGCCAGAAAGCAGCCAGTTTTTCCTTGGAATTGATCTGTCCGATCTGCTGCTTCATTGCCTCGCGAAGCGCGTTGATCCTTTGCTCCATGATTGCTCACTCCTGCCTGAAAATACTAAATTATATTATATCACGCAGAACTTCTGAATGCAAAGAAAAAAGGAACGTCTTCACGTTCCTTCCTGATAGCTGATTTCCGTTTGCGGATCGCTGAATCACCGTGCGCTCTCGATCTGCCGTTTGATGGAATTCACCAGGTTCCTCATGCCGGGATCGTCCCGAACGGTATTTTCCATCACCTTGCAGCTGTGCAGAATCGTTGTGTGATCCCGTCCTCCGAAGACCGTTCCGATCTGCGGCAGACTCATGCCGGTCATTTCCCGTGTCAGATAAATGGCAACCTGACGTGGGATTGTTATCTCGCGTTTCCGGGTCGGCCCCACCATCTCACTCAGCGTAACATTGTAGTAATCGCTGACGCTCTGCATGATCATCTCTGCCGTAATAATCTTTACTTTCCTGCTGTCGATGATTTCCTTCAGAGCAGTCTGGCTCAGCTCCAGCGTAATCGGTTGCTGCGTCATATTGGAATATGCGACAAGCCGGGTCAGGCATCCTTCGAGTTCGCGGACATTGCTTTTGATCTCCCTGGCGATCATGGATATAACTTCATCCGGAACTTCAAATTTTTCCTGTCTCACTTTTTCGCGCAGAATCGCGTTGCGGGTCTCTTCATCCGGCGCCTGAATATCTGCCACCAGACCCCACTCGAACCGCGAGCACAGCCGTTCTTCCAGACGCTGAATATCTTTGGGCGGTTTGTCGCTGGTCAGGACGATCTGCTTGTTTTCATTGTGCAGTTCATTGAACGTATTGAAAAACTCCTGCTGTGTCGCTTCCCGGCCGGCAATGAACTGGATGTCATCCACCAGCAGCACATCCACCATCCGGAGTTTCGCACGGAATTCATAGGTGCTCTTCTGCTGGATCGCGTTGATCATCTCATTCATGAACGTTTCGCTCGTCATGTAGAGAATCCGCTTTTCCGGATTGTTCTCATGCACGTAGTTGCCGATTGCCTGCATCAGGTGGGTTTTCCCAAGGCCCACCCCGCCGTAGATAAACAGCGGATTATAAACATCTCCGGGCGATTCCGCAGCAGCCAGTGCCGCTGCGCGGGCAAAGCGGTTGTTGTCTCCTACAATAAAAGAATTAATCGTATATTTGGGATTCAGATGCGGATCCGTATCGTCCCCTCCGCTTTTGTTTGTTTTTGTCAGACGGTGATCCGCTTCATTCTTTCCGAGGATCAGGGCCTTGAGCGCTTTTCCTTCGCTTTCACTCAGGCAATTCTCGATGATAGAGAGGTATTTTTTCTGAATCATGGGAATCAACGGCTCCATCTTGGCGCCGATGATCAGTGTATCATCTTCCAGCACGACCGGATACAGATTGTCCTGAACCCAGGTGGTGTATGCAAGATAATTCATTTTCTTTTCCATCAGCATGCAGGCAGACTTCCACAGTGATTCCAGATCCATCCCCAAGCCCCCTGTCCTGCTGTAATAATCCGCGTAAAAAAACACACGATGATTTCGCGTCTCGTGAGTTGTGGATAACCGGGTGTGGATAACTTTTCATCCCGAACCGGCCCGACTATAGTACCAAATAAATACTTGAATTTCAAGCATCGTCCTCCTGTGGATAATTTGACAAAATTTTAAGAAATGATCATCGTTTCCTTCAAGGTTTTGTGTTTTTTTGTTCCCCTTGGTACAAGATTTATGATTTGCCTTGCAGAAACACGCCGGTTCTTTTTCTGTTTCCGCAGTTTTCTAAATTTTTTGTCAAAAGAGTTAACATTTAATTTAGAATGCGTCATTTTCCTCTTTCCTTCCGCCTCCAACAACAAAATCTGCGCAAACAGCTTCATTAATAATACTAAATGTGGTATACTTGCTGTATCAGAAGAATTCGGGGGAATAAATATGATTGAATCCTGGCATGTCCGCGAAGCGCTTCGCAGCCGACTGGGCTCTGCCCTTGTGGATGAACCAGGCTTTCCGGATCCGCTGGCTGATCTCCTGCGTTCCTATGCGTCTTATAAAGACACGTTTGCGTCCATGGCAGCCCGTGTGGAAGATACGCTATTCAATATGCTGTATAACCGCCTGGGCTCAGGGATGTCTGTCTGTACGAATAACGGAACCTGCCGCCGCATCCGCACTTCCGAGCTGAAGGACGCCGCGGACGACGTGATGGGTGTCCTTTTTGACCGGATGAAAGTTTATTCCGTCAGCTATGAAGCGCTGCAGGCCTATGTGCTTGAATCCGGTTCCTTTTCAGCCATGCGCGTGCTGTATACCCGGTTCGGGGAATTCATGACAAGTGAAGAGCGGCGGGTACTTGCCCGCGTGATCCGGGAAGCACGTCCCCGTTCCGAATGGGAACAATGGCTCCCGGATGACAATGTGCCCTCTGGAGGTGTCCGATGAAAAAGTTTATCATCCTGTTTCTCGCCCTTCTGGCGCTGCCCTGCCTGGCTTTGGGTGAAACGGTTGTTACCAGCTTCTATCCGGTCTGGATCATGACGCTGAATCTGACCAGCGGGCTGGAAGATCATGTCACTGTGCGGAACCTTGCTGCGCCATCCTTCGGTTGCCTGCACGATTACCAGCTGCAGCCTGCCGATATGAAAGCGTTGGCTGCAGCAGACGCTTTTCTGATCAACGGAGCCGGCATGGAAGCTTTCCTGCCGGAAATTACCCGTTCATTGCCGGATCTTCCGGTTATTGAAGCTTCCGAAGGGATTGAACTGCTGGAAGACGGCAGCGCTGTGGAAATCCTTGAAGCGGAAGAAGAAGGAGAAACAAATTCCCACATATGGCTTGATCCGCTCCGTGCTGTTCGTATGGCAGAAAACCTTGCAGCCGGGCTGATTCGCATTCTTCCCGGGGATGAGGCAGCCATCACCGCTAACCTGTCGGATTACCGGGCCCGTCTGGAAGCGCTGGACAGCCAGCTCCGTCAGGGACTGAAGGATCTTCCGCACAAGGACATCGTTACTTTTCATGAGGCGTTTCCATATTTTGCCGCAGCCTATGGCCTGAATGTTGTCGCGGTCGTGAATAAAGAGCCCGGTGAAGTGCTTACGCCCGCCCAGCTGGGGGAATTGGTCCGCGAAATCAGGCTTCTCGGCAATCCTCCGCTCTTTGTCGAACCGCAGTATACAGATCTTTCAGCAAAGACGCTTTCAGCTGAAACCGGAGCGCCGGTTTATTCCCTGGACCCGATCGTAACCGGACCGGAGAGCGATGTCCCGCCGGATTACTATGAAATCGTGATGCTTCGGAATATGGATACCCTGATCAAGGCACTGTCAGGAGAAGAAAACTGAGTTTTCATATGATTGATATTCTGCGGAGAGGAGGTGCGGAAAAATGCCCGTTCTGCCGGAAAATATCTGGAATGTGCTCCATACAGTTTCCCGCTACCTTTTTCCGCTGCTTGCCCTCTCCCTTGTAATTCTTGTTCTCTTCTTCATCCTGTCTGAATCTGCAAACCGCAGGGAAAGAATCCGAAACCTTCCGGGGAGCGGCACAGTCGGTGAACTGATCGTTCTTTCCGGCGGTCAGGATCTTGATATCAACACCTGGTTCCCGGTTCCCCGGGAGGGTGTACTCGGTTCGATCCGTTCCTGCGACCTGGTGATCCCCTGTCCCGGTGTGCACAGCAAGCATCTTGATTTTTCCTGGCAGGACGGACAGGGGCTGCTGATCCATCCCCGAACGGGATGTGAAGTCCTGATCAACGACGTCCCTGTCAATTGCCGGACGAACGTTTCTGCAGTTCCGCTGACACACGGTTCAGTGCTGCAGATTGGTTCAGCCGTTCTCCGGCTTCATCTTTTCGCTGCGCTCGATAATACTGCTGCTCCGGTTCAGGGAGCTTCGCCTGAGATGTCCGGCTTCAGCGGAACGCCTTCGGAGATTCCGTACTATACGCCGGTTCCGCCGATGCAGTTTCCGCCTGTACAGACGCCTTTCCAGCCTCCTGTTCAGCAGCAGCTGACAGATATGCCGGAAGCGTATTCTGTTGCTGTTCTTCCGGATAACAGCCCGCAGGTACCTGCTGAGCCGGTCATTCCGGTTTCTGATACAGTGCCTCCGGAAGAACAGCCGGTCCGGATCCGTCGTTCCGACCGATGGAAGGAGGATCTGGGCGAATGAAAAAAAGAGCTTCCGGCCGTTTCCGTCTGGCAGCAATGCTCCTGATCTTCTTTGCATGCGCTTTTCTTCTTCCGGCTTCCCGTACCGGGGATGGCCGGCTCTATCTGCTGGCTGCTGCAGTACCTTCGGTTATGCTGATTCTCCTGTTTTTCCCGGGAAGTGCAATATTCCTCGACCGTCCTTCCCTTTCTGCCGCTCTGATTCTTTGCGGCTTCAGCATTCTCGCTTCGGCAGCCGTGCTGCCGGATGAAGCGCTCTCTCAGGGAATGCGCTGCATCGCTGCCCTGTTCTTTCTGATGACCGGAATCGTATTGGTCCGTGCTTTCCGTCCGTCCTTTCCGGCTGCACTGTCGCTTGTACTTCTCTCGCTGGGAATGCTTTCCGTTCCGCTGTGGATGCCGTCTGTCTCCTTCTCGCTGGCAGAAGGAGGAACAGCGCTGCTGCTGTTTGCTGTCGCAGCTTTTCTCTCACTGCATCTGTGCCTTCCTGCACTGGTTTCTTCTCTTGGCGGAGTAATGCTTCTCCTTCTGCAGCAGGATCCGTCTGCGGCCGCCATCTGGTGTGTTGCTTCTGTGCTCGTTTTCTGGGCTGCGTCCGGAAGTGGACTTTGGTCCGGTATTTCACTTTTTACTTCCGGCGGGTTTTTTGCCGGATGCCTGCTCTTTGCTCCGCACCTTTTTCACTCCTCTGCTTCCGCTTCTGAATCACACCTGCTCCCGCGTCTGGCTGCAATGCAGGTAATCCCGCCGGATACAGTCACGGAATCCGCCAAAGCGTCTGATTCCCTGTTTTTTCTTCTGGGAGATCATTTCGGTCTTCTTTTTCTCCTGTGCGCGCTGATATTGTTTGTACTGTTTTTACTCCGGGGCACATCGCTTGCACTGCATACACGGAAATCCTTCCATGCGGCAGTGGCTCTTGGTGCAGTGATCCTCTTTGGTCTTCGCGCCATACTTTTCCTTGTTGTGACAATGAACTGGCTGCCGGTTGAAACTGTGGATTTTCCGCTGATGACCGCTTCCTTTCCGTCTATATGCGCTCAGTTTTTTCTGATCGGACTGCTTTCCGGAGTATCCGCCCGCAATGAAGCAGATCTTGAGGAAGATGCCCGTCTTGCCATGCTGGCGCATTGAAGGGAGGCTGAATGAATGAAAACAATGCGATACCGGATACGGGTTATAGCACTGATACTGGTTACAACACTGCTGATTCTTGTTTTCTGGTGCGTACATGACATATGGTTTCCTTCCGGATTTTCCCCTGCAGTCCCGGCAGAAACCGCTTCTCCTTCTGCAACTCCCTCTGTAACGCCCTCTTTCCCGGTGACGACACAGGCAGAATGGTGGGAAACAGCTGCCCCGTCTCCCGCAACGGACGTTTTGACACCGGAACCGCTTTTTGATACATTTGGTCTGTAAGACAGAAACAGACAGGAGGATTTCCCATGATCTGGATTGCCGCCGTGTGTGCTGTTGTTCTCTTCATCTGTATGCCTCTTTATATTCATTACAAAAAGTCTCTTCGATATCACCTGGCCTGCTCCTATAAATCAACAGGGACCCTCTGTGCCTTTATGCTTGCGCTGATTGCTGCCATCAAGCTGGATCCCCGATGCTATATCTGCGCAGGCGCATTGCTTCTGTATGCTGCTGCAGATTATCTTCTCGAGTTCAATTTTATGCTGGGCGCCGGTTTCTTTCTGGCCGGACACATCTGCAATATTGCTTTTTTTCTCAACCTTGCCGGTATTTCCGTTTTGCATCTGTTCTGTCTGCTTCTGATGGGTGCCTTGCTGGTCTTGGTTTTCTATCGTTGGCGGAAACAGATCGGAAAACAGATGCCCATGTTCATTGTTTATGGAATTTCGCTCTTGTTCATGTGTATATGTGCTATAGGCTGTTTCTCTCTCAACAACCTTGCCGGTATTTTGATTGCCTGCGGCGGAGCATTATTTTACCTGAGTGATTTCCTGATCCTGCGCCGGATCCTTTTTCCAACTGATGAAATTTACAACTGGCTGATCATGATCAGTTATTACGGTGCAGTGCTGCTGTTTGGCTCTGCATGCTTACAGTTATAATATATTTCCCCTTTCGCTCCCATAAAAAAACTCCGCCATCAGGCGGAGCTTTTTATGGAATCCGGGCGAAGCCCTGATGACTGCCAGTGGCAGATATTTCATCAGGGCTGAGGTCATCCGAAACAAGCGATCTGCCCGGTGGCAGTCGCGTAGATTGAGGATGCGGACGAAGAACCGATGACCGCCGGTGGCGGAAATCTCATCGGTTCTGAGATCAGCCGCAAAGAAGCAAGCTCCCCTGCGGGGAGTTGCGACTATTGCGGCTGCGGACGGCGCGCCGCTGAGATTCCATAAGAAAAACTCTGTCTTTCGACAGAGTTTTCTATGGAATCCGGCGGCGACCTACTCTCCCGGACCGTTACCAGTCAAGTACCATCGGCACTGAAGGGCTTAACTTCTGTGTTCGGTATGGGAACAGGTGGGACCCCTTCGTCATTGCCACCGGAAATGGTGAGCTTTGTTATTTCATCGCACCCTGACGACTGCACAGTATCGATTCAGTGTAAAAGACTGTTATCAATTAATCTCAGAATCACGCTTTTGTAATCAAGCCCTCGACCGATTAGTATCATCAAGCTGCATGCGTTACCGCA
>CAMJTZ010000079.1 GCA_946408865.1 uncultured Clostridia bacterium | reverse complement strand
AGTTGCAGCCGCCGACGATGCCGATGGCGCTGATGATATCCAGCGAGGCGGTGCGGAGCATCTGGTATTCCTTGTCGGAAAGGGTCAGCGCCGGAGCAACGACCACGCTGTCGCCGGTATGGATGCCGACCGGATCCACATTTTCCATGGAGCAGACGGCAATCACATTGCCCTGCGCGTCCCGCATGGCTTCGAACTCGATTTCCTTCCAGCCGGAGATACATTTTTCCACCAGGATCTGCGTGATGGGAGACGCATCCAGGCCGGTACGGGCGATCTGGCGCATTTCCGCTTCATCCGCGGCGATACCGCCGCCGCTGCCGCCCAGCGTGTAGGCGGGACGCACAATGACCGGGTAACCGATGTCCGAGGCTGCCCTGAGGGCGTCTTCCAGGGTTTCCGCAATTTCAGAGGGGACACAGGGCTGGCCGGCGTTCAACATGGTTTCCCGGAACTTTTCGCGGTCTTCCGCCCGCTCGATGGCTTCAATGGGAGAACCGAGCAGGCGGACTCCGAATTCATCCAGCGTGCCGTTGCGGCTCAGCTGCATGGCCAGGGTCAGGCCGGTCTGTCCGCCAAGGCCGGCGATCAGCCCGTCCGGGCGTTCCTTTTCAATCACACGACGGACGGTGGCGGCATTCAGCGGCTCCAGGTAGATTTCATCCGCCAGGTGCTGGTCCGTCATGATGGTGGCGGGATTGGAATTCACCAGAACGACATTGATCCCTTCCTGCTTCAGAACACGGCAGGCCTGCGCACCGGCATAGTCAAATTCTGCAGCCTGGCCGATGATAATCGGGCCGGAACCGATGACCAGCACCTTTCTGATGGCTTGATCTTTAGGCATTTTTCATTTCCTCCATCTTCTGAACAAAACGGTCAAACAAAATCGCCGTATCCCGCGGGCCTGACGCAGCTTCAGGATGGAACTGGACGGTAAAACAATGCTTTTCCGGGTATTCCATCCCTTCACAGCTGCCGTCGTTGGCGTTGCGGAATGATTCAAAGCCGATTCCCTTCAGCGAATCAGCGACAACCGCATAACCATGATTCTGAGAGGTGATATAGGTGCGGCCGGCAGAAAGGTCGCGGACCGGCTGATTGCCGCCGCGGTGGCCGTATTTCAGTTTTACGGTATCCCCGCCAAGGGCAAGCGCGGCCAGCTGATGGCCCAGACAGATGCCGAAAACGGGCTTGACGCCGATGATCTTCTTCAGCTGCTCAATGCAGAAAGTGTTTTCTTTCGGGTCCCCGGGACCATTGGACAGCATGATTCCGTCGGCACCGGAGGAAAGAATTTCCTCAGCGGTTGCTGTGGCCGGCCATTCGGTGACGGTACAACCGCGCTTCTGAAGGCTGCGGATAATATTGTGCTTTGCGCCGTAATCAATCAGGGCCACTTTGCAGCGTTCGACGTCTTCCGCCGGCCAGACGGAAAGACTGCCGCCGGAAACGGAAGCCACCGCGTTTTCCACTTTATAGGCGCGGATGGCGCTGAGATCCCGGGGAATTTCATCGCAGATCATCGCGTTCATTACGCCTTCTTCGCGGGTGATGCGTACGATCTCGCGGGTATCCACCCCGCAAAGACCGGGAATGCCCCGGGCGACGAGAAAATCGTTCAGGGGATAGGCGGAACGGAAATTGGAAGGCGTATCGCAAAGCTCACGGACAATATAGCCGAACAGTGTGCTGTTGCCTTCAAAATCTTCTTCAATTACACCGTAATTGCCGATCAGCGGGAAAGTCTGCGTTACAATCTGACCATAATAACTGGGATCGGTCAGCGTTTCCAGATACCCTTCCATACCTGTGGTAAAAACCAGTTCGCCGATACGGTCCACAGGAGCACCGATCCGGGTGCCTTCAAAGACGCTTCCGTTACTCAGAACCAAATAAGCCATATCAAATCCTCCGGATTCTGAATGATCAGGGGTCAGCAGCAGGTAAAACCGGACAGCTCAAGCGCATGCACCGCGAATAATGTCAGCCGCCTTTCGCAGAAGACTGTCCGGAATGTTGAGGGCGGGGAGAAGACGTACCTTGTCTTTTGCAGTAAGACAGAGGAGACCGTTTTCCATGCAGATCTGCACGACTTCCGGAGCGGGCTTTGCGGTTTTCAGACCGAGCATCAGGCCCATGCCGGACACAGACAGGATTCCGGACGCATTTTCCAGCGAGCTGCGCAGCAAATCAGCTTTCTTCCTGACATCCTCCAGAAACGAATCTGTCAGGCGGTTCAGAATGGAAAGCGCGCCGGCACAGGCTACCGGATTGCCGCCAAAGGTAGAACCATGGTCCCCATAGCCGAAGACATCCTTCACTTTATCACCCATCAGGCAGGCACCGAGCGGCAGACCGCCACCCAGTCCCTTTGCAGTGGTAACTACATCCGGATGAAGCCCATAATTCATGTAGGCATAAAGGCTGCCGGTGCGGCCATTGCCTGTCTGGACTTCATCGACCATCAGCAGGATATCCTGTTTTTTCAGGAATGATTCCAGCTCTGATGCAAAGGCCGGATCCAGCGGAATAACGCCGCCTTCTCCCTGAATGCATTCAATGAGTACAGCCGCGACGGTTCCGTCTGCACACAGGGTTTTCAGCGCATTGAGATCTCCGGCCGGAATGTGGGCAAAGCCGGGCGTCAGCGGCTGATAAAGCTCATGGTAATGATCCTGGCCGGTGGCGGCCAGGGTGGTCAGCGTGCGGCCATGGAAACTGTTCTCCAGCGTTACGATTGTGGAGCAGGCGGCTCCCTTTTTCTCCGCAGCATATTTCCGGGCGACTTTGATGGCACATTCGTTTGCCTCTGCGCCGGAATTCCCGAAGAACACTTTTGACATGCCTGTGCGTCGGCAGAGAGCTTCCGCCAGAAGAGCGCAGGGAGAGGTGTAGTACAGATTGGACGTGTGCTGAACGGAATGAAGCTGTTTTTCCACGGCAGCAATCCATTCGTCATCTGCGATGCCGAAAGATGTGACAGCAATGCCGGAACCCATGTCAATATAGGTTTTTCCGTTTGCATCTTTGATAAGCGAGCCTTTCCCGGAGACGATTTCCACGGGGAAGCGTTTGTATGTCGGGGCAACATAAGCCTGATCGAGTTCAAATGTGTTCATGAAACAAACCTCCTGCCAGGATGATCTGAAAATGAAGAAGGATTACTCCCAGCCGGACTGGCGGTCATCATATTTCGGAGCGGACCCGGAGAAACGGGTACCGGCACCTTCGTCCGTCAGAAGCTCCATGAGGATAGAGTGAGGAACACGACCATCCATGATGACCACATTCCTGACTCCGCGGCCGATCGCTGTGGCGCAGCATTCCACCTTCGGAATCATGCCGCCGGAGATGACACCCTGTTCGCGAAGAGAGGAAAGCTCATCAAGAGCAATCTCCGGAATCAGGGTGGAAGGATCCTCCCTGTCCCGCAGCACACCGGCAATGTCTGTCATCATAATCAGCGTTTTCGCACCAAGAGCGCCGGCGATATATGCTGCGGCTGTATCGCCGTTTATGTTGTAGGCGTTGCCGGACTTGTCGCAGCCGACAGTGGAAATGACAGGAATATATCCGTTGTTCAGAAGATCCGTTACAGGATTGATATGAACCTTCTGGATCTCGCCGACATAACCAAGACGTTCATCCTTCATGGTGCACTGCAGCAGTCTGCCGTCCATTCCGGAAAGACCAACGGCTTTTCCGCCTTTCATTTCGAGCAGGTTGACCAGCGTCTTGTTGATCTTGCCGGCGAGAACCATCTGGACAATGTCCATTGTTTCCTTATCTGTAACACGCAGACCGCCGACAAATTCAGGCTTCTTGCCGAGGCGGTCCATCAGCTCGTTGATTTCCGGGCCGCCGCCGTGCACAAGCACGATACGTACGCCGATCAGCCAGAGCAGGACAATATCTTCCATAACCTGCTGCTTCAGCTGCTCATTCACCATGGCATTACCGCCGTATTTTACTACGACAATCTGACCGGTATATTTGCGGATGTAGGGAAGAGCCGCGGTCAGAACCTCCGCACGCTCCATGTTTGTCAGATCGTACTGCATTTTCAACTCCTGTAGTCACCGTTGATGGTGACGTATTCATGCGTAAGGTCGCAGCCCCAGGCTGTGGCTTCCGCGGTGCCCATCTTCATATCGCAGGAAAAGCGGACCGCTTTTTCGGCGAGGATTGCAGCTGCTTTTTCCTCACTGAAGGGCTGAACAAAGCCGTCCCTGTAGAAACAGAGCGTTTCGTTTTCCCCATGGAGGAACAGCTCAATGACTGCGGGATCAAAGTCCGGACCGGCGTAGCCGAGCGCACAGAGAATGCGTCCGCAATTGGCATCGCGACCGAAGATCATCGCCTTGACGAGACTTGAGCCTACAACTGATTTCGCCAGGATACGGGCGTTTTCTTTTGTATCTGCGTTAAAAACGCGCATCTCAACGAGATGTGTCGCACCTTCACCGTCGGATGCCATCAGCACGGCCAGATCATGACAGACACTCTGCAGCGCTTCCAGAAGAACGGAATAGCTTTCATCTTCCTCAGCAATGATTTTGTTTCCGGCCTGCCCGTTCGCCAGAAGAAGCAGCGTATCGTTTGTACTGGTATCCCCGTCAACTGTGATCATGTTGAAGGTATCCGGAACGACGGAACGGAGCGCTTTAACGAGCAGCTCCTGCGATACAGCACAGTCGGTTGTAACGTAACCGAGCATCGTGCACATATCCGGATGGATCATGCCCGAACCTTTGCTCATGCCGCCGAGATGGGCAGTGACTGTACCGTTTCCGTCAGCAGCAGGAAGATCAAACGCAACCGCGAACTCCTTGTTCACGGTATCCGTTGTCATGATGGCTTTGCTGGCGGAAGTACCGGCTTCCTGTGTGGCGGCGAGGGTTTGCTTCATCATGGAAACGCCGGCAGTAATACGGTCCAGCGGGATATTCGGACCGATCACACCGGTGGAACCGAGCAGCACGGAAGAAGCGGGAAGGCCAAATACCTGCCCGGTAAAATCAGCTGTTGCTCTGCACAGGTCCATGCCGGCTTTGCCGGTCGCAGCATTCGCAATGCCGGCGTTCACAACGACCACCTGAACGGGACATCCTGATTCCACGATATCCCTGTCCCAGATGACGGGCGCCGCCTTCACCCTGTTGGAAGTGAAAGTTCCGGCAACAGTGCAGGGCGTATTGCTGTAAATCATGGCCATGTCCGTGCGGCCCTGATATTTGATGCCTGCTGCACAGCAGGCTGCCGAGAAACCTTTGGCAGCAGTCACACCGCCTGAAATCTTACGGATCATCGCTGTCTTCTCCTATAAAATGCGTGATGTTTTCCTGGTTCAGGACAAATTCATAGTAATTGACATCCGTCTTGCGGATCCAGCCGATCTGGTTCCAGAAAGCATTGCCGGCATTATTGGAAGAGAAAGCAATCAGGGATACTTTATTGATTCCCATCAGCTTCAGTTGCTGCATGCAGTAGCCTACCATTTTCGTGCCGATCCCCCTGCGTCTGTATTCACTGGCAACACAGACATGATAGAGCGCTCCCTGGCGCCCGTCGGAACCGCAGAGAATGGAACCGACAATCCGGTCTCCGATCCGGGCAACCACACTGGTGGTCGGATTCCGGAGAATAAAACGCCGGATATCAGCCCGGGAGTCATCCAGCGCCCGGATACCAAAGCCGCGAATGGTCATCCACAGAGCGCGGACGCCATCGTAATCCTCCATGGTCATCGGCTGAATACGCAATTCGTTCATGCTTATCCTCGGATCAGGCCCAGCGTTTCATCCACGCCCAGCACGAGATTCATATTCTGGATGGCGGCGCCGGAAGCACCCTTGCCAAGATTGTCAAAGCGGGATACAAGCAGTATCCGGTCCGGGGTTCCGAATACGGAAATCTCCATATCGTCCCGTCCTGCAAAAGCGCCGGCGGAAAGAAAACCTTCTTCATCCGAAGCATCCGCAAGGGAAACAAGACCGGATGTGTAGTATGCGCGGTAAACTTCACGAATCTCTTCCGGCGACGCGGAAGTGTCCGCGCCGGTCAGCGGTACAGTGACTTCCATTCCGGCGTAATACGGAGCGACGACCGGAGAAAAGACCGGAGCAAAATCAAGGCCGCATACGGCAGCCATTTCCGGCAGGTGCTTATGGGTCTGCCCCAGACCGTACTGCCGGGGAGCGTCAAGGAGAACCGGACGGTCTTCAGATTCATAAGCTGCAATCATTTTTTTTCCGCCGCCGGAATAACCGGTGAGAGAAAAGCAGGAAAGCCGGACATCCGCTTTCAGCAGTCCGGCCTGTACCAGCGGTGCCACCAGCGATACGAAACCGCTGGCGTGGCAACCGGGGTTGGCAATACGGCGGGAGAAGACGATCTTCTCCCGCTGATTCCTGAGTTCCGGAAATCCGTAGGTCCAGTTTTCCGCAGTGCGGTGCGCCGTGCTTGTGTCGATGATGACAGCGTCCGGAGCGGACACAAGGGAAACCGCTTCCCGCGCCGCATCATCCGGCAGGCATAGAAAAGAAACTTTTGCCGTGTTCAGGGCATCGGCACGGGCAGACGGATCTTTCCGCAGCTCATCCGGAAGGGTTATGAGCTCCAGATCCTGCCGGGAAGCGAGCCGTTCCCGAATCCGCAGGCCGGTTGTACCCGCACTGCCGTCAATAAAAACTTTTGTTTTCATATCAGCTTATTTCTTGTTCGCCGCATCCACAAGCGCCTGCACTTTGGTCGGCAGGCCAAAGAGCGTGATGAAACCGGCGGAATCCTTCTGATTGTAGTCGCTGGCGCCAAAGGTGGCGATATCTTCGGAATAGAGGGAGTATTTGCTCCAGGTGCCGGCCTTGATGATGTTGCCCTTATACAGTTTCAGCCGCACGGTCCCGGTGACTTTTTCCTGCGTTTTGTCAACGAAGGCAGACAACGCTTCCCGCAGGGGAGAGAACCAAAGGCCGTTATAAACCAGCTCGGCAAAGGTGATCGAAAGCTTCTGCTTTTCATGCATGGTCAGTTTGTCGAGGCAGATGGATTCGAGCGCTTCATGCGCTTTGTACAGGATGGTGCCGCCGGGAGTCTCATATACGCCGCGGCATTTCATGCCGACCAGCCGGTTTTCAACGATGTCGATCAGGCCGATACCGTTCCTGCCGCCGAGCTCATTCAGCTTCAGAATGATATTCTTGGCAGACATCTTTTCGCCGTTGAGTCCGACAGGTCTGCCCTGTTCAAAATCCAGGGTAATGTAGGTGGGTTCGTCGGGCGCGTCAATGGGGGAAACACCCATTTCAAGGAAGCCGGGCTTCTCATACTGGGGTTCGTTGCCGGTGTCTTCCAGGTCAAGGCCTTCATGGCTCAGGTGCCAGAGGTTCTTGTCCTTGGAATAGTTGGTTTCCCGGGTGATCTTCAGCGGGATGTTGTGCGCTTCGGCATAGTCGATTTCTTCATCCCGGGACTGGATGCTCCACTCCCGCCAGGGGGCGATGATGGGCATATCGGGAGCGAAATGCTTCACAGCCAGCTCAAACCGGACCTGGTCGTTGCCCTTGCCGGTGCAGCCGTGGCAGATGGCGTCAGCGCCTTCCTTCATGGCGATTTCCACAAGGCCCTTGGCGATGCAGGGACGCGCGTGGCTGGTGCCCAGCAGGTAATCTTCATACACCGCGCCGGCTTTCATGGTGGGAATGATATAATCATCGACATATTCGTCCGTCAGATCCAGGATATAGAGTTTGGAAGCGCCGGTTTTGATCGCCTTCTCCTCCAGACCGTCGAGCTCCGTGCCTTGTCCGACGTCGCCGGAAACGGCAATAATCTCCGGATTGTTATAATTTTCCTTCAGCCAGGGGATGATAATGGACGTATCCAGACCGCCGGAATAGGCGAGTACGACCTTCTTGATATCCTGCTTGTTCATAGGGACCCTCCTTCGTGCATGTTTATGCAAAGGAATATACACCGCGAAAGGGATCGTGTCAAGCGAAAATTGTGATAAAGACAAGAAAAAACATTCCCGGAACAAAAATGAATATGCAATGCATAATATGCATAAAAATTGCATAATTATCATTTCTGTCGGTGGAAAAGACGCGGCAGATCTGGTATAATACCAAATGAAAAACAATCCGGAAGGAGAGCTTTGCATATGAAACTGGCGGAAGCGCTTCAGGAAAGAGCGGACCTGAAAAGAAGTATCAGTGATCTGAGCGACAGGCTGCAGCGCGTTGCACTTGTACAGGAAGGGGAGAAACCGGTAGAGGATCCGAAAACCCTGCTGAAGGCACTTGACG
>CAMJTZ010000078.1 GCA_946408865.1 uncultured Clostridia bacterium | reverse complement strand
CACAGGCGCCAGGGAGAACTTCTCTTCCGGACCGTTCTTCGGCTTGCCCAGATGGCTGCACAGGATCACTTTGCCGCCGTCCGCAATCAGCTTTTTGATGGTGGGCAGGGCTGCCACAATACGCTTGTCATTGGTGATCTTTCCGTCTTTCATGGGCACGTTGAAATCGCAGCGTACCAGAACCCGTTTTCCCTTAACCTGGATGTCATCAACTGTTTTCTTAGCCATGGATGTACACTCCTTTTGATCATTTTATTTGGTTCAGTAATCTATTGCAAAATCCTGAATAGGATCGGCAACCGTTTTGGGAATCATACGGAGCTGACAACAGCCTTGGAATGAATTGTCACGCGCCGAGAATGCTCAGCATCTTTTCTGCGGCCCCCTGGTCGGTAACAAGCAGGGCGTGCGGCGTATGACGCAGAACTGAAATAATCGCCCCTGCTTTGGAGGAACCTGCGGCAGACGCCACCATCCGGCAGGTCCGCTTCAGACGTGCCAGATCAACTCCGACACTGGAAGATTCCATCAGGCAGTTTCCGCTGAGATCATAGTAGGCTCCGAAGCTCTCTCCCTCAGCACCTCTCTGCTGCAGTTCTGCCTGCACAATCCGGCTCATGTTGCGTTCCTTCATCGTTTCTCTGGCAATGCCGATTCCATGCAGGATTACATCCGCTCTCTCCAGCAGTTCCATCGCTTCGTGTACTTCCGGCATTTTTAGCATTTCCTGCATTGCGGCGGCGTCAATATGGTCCGGCAGATGAATCAGCCTGTAATGTCCCCCGAGCCGCCCGGCAATCTCCTCCGCCAGCGTGTTGGCCTGCAGCTCCACAGAGCGGCCGATGCCTCCCCGTGCTGGAACCACCATGACATTCAGCGGTGTCTGGCTCTGAATGTTCCTGGCAACCGCTGCTACTGTGCGTCCTCCGGTCACTGCCAGAGTGTTCCCATTCTGCAGGATGGAGCGCAGGCGAACCGCGCAGATTCTGCCGACATCGGAAAGCACCTGAGGATCTTCGTCAGCATTCCCGGGAGCCACCAGCACCCGGTCAACCGGGAGCAGTTCGCACAGGCGGTTTTCCGTTTCTGTCAGACCGTTCATGGCCTTGGAAAACTCACGCGCGCTGTCCAGTACTTCCTCTGCCTTGCGGCTCAGGGTCATACCGGAAGCATCCAGTTCGATATATCCCAGATCCTTCAGCAGCACCGCCGTATTCCGTATCTCGCGTTCCGGAAGATTCAGCCGGGCTGCCAGCTGCCTCCGCCCGACGGGCTGGAGAACGGAAATCCTTTCAAGGATCAGAGCCCGGCGTGTCATCTCTTCTGTCAGGTCGGGGGCCAGCTTCCGCATCAGCGTGATAAACCCGGTATCCATGCGGCTCCCCTCCTGTTGGCATGCTTGAGCGGGACGCTTTTCGCCCTCATGGGCCGATCATGTCCCAAGGAATATTATCACAACAGGATACCGGTTTCAAGTTCTTTCTTTCTTTTGTAATAATATCAAACCCGGATGATCTCTGTGCCGTCCAGGGCGCGCTGAATCAGTTCCTCCTGTTCAAGCCTGCTTTCCCCTTCCAGGATCTTTTCCATCCGGGGGTGTGTAGCAGGATGGCGGGGTGTGAAAACCGTGCAGCAGTCCTCAAAAGGCTGTTCGGAAATCTCCAGCGTACCGATTTTTCGGGCAATCGCTATAATCTCACTCTTGTCGAAGCCGATCAGCGGGCGGAAAACCGGCATCTCGGTCACGGCGTTCGTGGTGCCGAGCGCTGTCATAGTCTGGCTGGCCACCTGTCCGATGCTTTCACCGGTAATCAGCGCTTCGCTTTCTGTCTGCTTCGCAATCCGCTCCGCAATCCGCATCATGTAACGCCGCATAATAAGAGTCGTATACTCATCCGGACATTTCTCATGAATCTGCATCTGAATTTCGGTGAAGGGCACCACATGCACTTTAATCCCGCAGCAGGAGAAACTCAGCTTCCGGGCCAGATCCAGAACCTTCTCCTTCGCCCGGTCGGAGGTGTAGGGATAGCTGTGGAAATGCACCGCGTTGATCTGCACGCCGCGCTTGGCGATCATCCATCCGGCCACGGGGCTGTCGATGCCGCCGGAAAGCAGCAGGGTCGCGTTTCCGTTCGTCCCGACCGGCATACCGCCAACTGCCGGGATCACTTTTACATACAGGTAAGCCATATCACGGATTTCGATATTCATCAGATAATCCGGATGATGCACGTCCACCTTCAGATTTTGATTTGCGTTCAGGATCCGGTAGCCTGCCTCCTCGTTGATCGCCATGGAATTCATCGGATACCGTTTATCGCTGCGGCGGGCATTGACCTTAAAGGTTCCTTTAAGATCTTTTGTCATAGCAATGGCCTGATCGCAAACCGCGTCAAAATCCTCTTTGGGCATTTCCACGGCCGGGCTGACGCTGTGCACGCCGAAAACACGGGTAACACGGTCGATAACCGTATCCAGGTCGCTGAATCCGCGCACAAAAATCCGTCCGTCGTGCACATGCACGTCCGCGCCCATTCCACGTACCGCGTAGCGGATTTTCCGCACCAGTGCACGAATAAAGTAAGGGCGGTTCAGTCCTTTCAGAAATATCTCTCCATACCGCACCAGCAGCAAATCCTGCATTTTGTTTCCTCCGTCTTATCTTCGCGTATATTTTTTCAGCATTTCATAATGGAATGCGGCGCGTTCCGCGGTATAATCCATTTCTTCTTCTGTGTTCTCACGGCACAGGCTGAACCGCAGGGAGCAGTCTGCCCGGGACGTACTGAGACCCATTGCCTTGAGCACCGGCGATATTTTCTGTTTCCGGCTTGCACAGGCGCTGCCGGCGGAAACATAGATACCGTCTCCTTCCAGCGCGAAAAGCATCGTCTGGCTGCGGACAGGCTCAAGTGCAACATTCAGAATATGCGGCGCGCCTTCCTCCGGATCCGGGCCATTGACAGCTGCTTCCGGAATCCTCTCTTTCAGGGCTTTCCACAGTCGGACTTTCAGTTCCCGGATTCTTGATGTATCCGTCTTCTTCCAGCTGTCGACCGCAGCGCCCAATGCAAGAATTCCAAAGGTGTTTTCAGTACCGGAACGCAGGTTTCCTTCCTGGCCGCCGCCGAAAGCGATTGGCTTTACCGGATGGTTTTCCGCCAGAATCAGTGCGCCGGTTCCTTTCAGGCCGTGAATCTTATGAGCAGAGAGCGCGTAGGACTGAATCCCGAGTTTCCGGAAACAGATCGGCACACGCAGAAATCCCTGCACCCCGTCCACATGAATCGCAGCTTCCGGGCAGAATCTGTTACGCAGCGCAGCAATTTCCTCCAGCGGTTCCAGTGCTCCTGTCTCATTGTTCACCTGCATAACGGAAATCAGTGCGGTATCCGGGCTCAACATACCTTCAAGCGCTTTCAGATCCACGCTTCCGCTTTTCCCTGCCGGAATTGCCGACACCCGATGGCCTGCCCGGCGCAGTTCCTCCGCACAGGCAGATACTGCCGGATGTTCAACAGAGGAAATCAGAACTTCCTGCGGTCCCCGTCGGGTTTTCATATGACCGAGGAGCGCAAGATTGTCACTTTCTGTTCCCCCGGATGTGAAAACAATTTTGCAGCCCTCCGCGCCGGCAGCCTGAAGGCAGCTTTTGCGAACGTCTTCCATCCGTTTCTGTATTTCCAGGGCCGGCTTGTATAAAGCGGATGGATTGTACCATCCGCTTTTCATCGCTTCTCGGACAGTTTCCGCTGCCGCGGCTCCCGGGCGTGTCGTGGCGCTGTTGTCCAGATATACTGTCATATGCTTACTCCCGGCAGGCTTCTCTGGGTACATACTTACGGATATACCCGACCATTTCTTCACTGGGTTCAAGGATAATCATTTTCTTTTCCTGATCCTTCGTAAAGTAGAAGAAGTACAGCTCCGCTTCTCGGTTCAGAAACCAGTTCATCCGTTTGAGACCGGGCATGTTCAGATACCGCTTGAAAGCGTCGGAATTGACCTTCCCGAAACATTCAATATTCCGAACATTCAGGCTGCCGAGCGATTTCCGTTTTTTGTTGTTGTATACCTCTGCAAAATCAAGCGCGCCGTTGGTAAAGGTGTACTCATACTCGGTAAGAATTTTATCGTGAAAGAAAAACGTGTAGGCGCAGATTCCGCCGCTCACCAGGAAAAAGAGCAGGCTCGGCAGATGAAATTCACCATACATGATGCTGCGTGTCACGGATGAGAACATGAACGCGCATGTAAAGCCGGACAGTACAATCACAACCCAGCTGAGCATATACAGTGCACGATTGACGTTATTCCTGTGTTTTACAACAACTTCTTCCAGAAAATGATCCTGCATGATTCCATCCTCCGATTCTGTATCTTGTTTAAAATCCCTTTACTGTTTTCTTTCCTGCAGACTGTCTGCGAAATCCGCAAAAAAGCCGGTATCCCATGGAAGAGAAGCGAGTGCAGCTTTCGCTGCGCTGATTTCCCTGTGAACATCTTCCCTTGTGCCGTCAATTCCCCGCAGGGCTATCCAGGTCATCTTGTTTTGTTCCTGATCCTTGCCGACGCTTTTTCCGAGTTTGTCCTCGTCCCCGGTCACGTCCAGCAGATCATCCGTCATCTGGAAAGCCATGCCAAGATGCAGGGCATACTCCCGGCCCGCATTTATTTCCTTCTCCTGTGCGCCGGCCAGTGCCAGTCCGGCCTCAACTGCTGCTTCCAGCAGATCTGCTGTTTTGCGTTCATGGATATAGCGTACTGTATCCTCATTCGGCGGCTGTCCCTCAGAGGTTACGTCCTCCGACTGCCCGGCGATCATTCCGGTTACTCCGGCATGCCGCATAATAATCTCCAGCGCCCGGCACCCCCGCAGATCCCCCATCTTCACAGAGGATCCTGCCATCAGTTCGGCCGCAGCGTTCAGTAGTCCGTCCCCGGCCAGAATTGCGATGTTTTCGCCGAATGCTTTGTGACAGGTGGGCTGGCCCCGACGCAGGTCGTCGTTATCCATTGCTGGCAGGTCATCATGAATCAGACTGTAGGTATGAATCATTTCCAGTGCGCAGGCAAACGGCAGCGCGGCAGACAGGTTTCCGCCCGCCATATCGCAGGATGCCAGCAGCAGCACCGGACGAATTCTCTTTCCTCCGCCCTGCAGGCTGTAGCTCATAGCTTCCCACAGCGGGCTTGGAATATCGCCGAGGGAGGAAAGCATCGGAATCAGCGCCTGCTCCGTCATCTTCCGGTATTCATCAAGTGATTTCATCGGAGGCCTCCGTCTCCTTTCCGTTCTGCAGAACCGTAAGCCGGCGGTTGATTTTTTCCAGCTCAGCGGACAGTTCCCCGAGAATCTTCATACCGGTTTCATAGGCGTTGACGGAATCTTCAAGCGACAGTGAACCATTCTCGATCTTCGAGGTCAGTTCCTGCACGATCTGCAGTCTTTCCTCAAACCCGGGCGTTTCCTTCTGCTCTTTCTTCTCCATTGCTTTATACCTTGTCCTTCCTGACATCGGCTTCAACGCTCCCATCTGCAAAGCGGATCCGGATGGATACTGCCTCTGTCGCCTGCCGTGTTTCTGTCAGAATTCTGCCCTTTCGGTCCGTTACCATCGTGTACCCGCGCTCCAGAACTTTCAGCGGACTGATCGCTTCCAGCTTTTCGTTCAGGCGCATCAGCTGAATCCTTTTCAGATCAGTACATTTTGCAATGGCAGCGTGCATCTCTTTTTCTGTCTCGCTGCGTTTTGATGCGGCGCTGTCCAGGCGTATACGCATTGCATGATTCAGTTCCGTCTTCCGAAGCGCACTTCCGGCAGAAAGCATCGCGATCCTTTTTTCAGGACTTGATGCTGTCATCCGCAGTATCCATTCCTGCACTTTGGCAGAAGCCCTGATCCACTCATTCTCCCCCGCGCGGCGAAGTCCGGCCGACAGCATGCGGATTCTCCCGTATAATTCTTTGCGGTCCGGAAAAACGATTTCCGCAGCGTTGCTCGGCGTTGATGCCCTTACGTCCGCTGCCAGGTCGCATATTGTGGTGTCAATCTCATGCCCGACGCCGGAAACAACCGGAATGCGGCTGGCCGCTACAGCACGGGCCACAATTTCCTCATTGAAACACCAAAGATCTTCCGCAGATCCTCCGCCTCGGGCAACAATCAGCACATCCGCATCCGTTTCATCATTCGCGGCCTGTATTGCGGCTGCAATTTCAGTTGCCGCCTTATCACCCTGAACGGCAGCCGGTACCAGCACAATCGGCACTGCCGGGCACCGCATTCCGGATACATTAAGAATATCATGCCATGCAGCGCCGCTTCCGGAAGTGACAACAGCAACCTTCCGCGGAACCATCGGCAAAACCCGCTTGCGCGCGGGATCAAACAGTCCCTCGGCACTGAGCCGTTTTTTCAGTTCCTCAAACCGGGCAAACAGGTCTCCGGTTCCAGCCGGGCGCAGGCCCGTCACATACAGCTGAACCGTTCCGCTCCGGGGGTATACATCCACGTATCCGGAGACCAGTATGGAATCTCCGTCCTTCGGTTTCATCCGTGCGTTGAAAGTATTCTGCCGGAACATGACACAGCTGACAGCCGCTTCTTCGTCTTTCAGGGTAAAATACCAGTGCCCGGATGCAAGATGATGCCGGAATCCGCTTACTTCGCCGTGAACAGTAACGCTGCGGATACGCGGATCTTTGCGGATCGCTTCCGCAATCATCAGATTCAGCTGCGATACGGTTATGCCGCCTGTTTCACTCACTTCTCCAATGTCCTTTCGGCGGCGTCCACAGTGTTGGCCAGCAGCATCGCAATGGTCATTTTCCCGACGCCGCCCGGCACCGGCGTGATCCAGCCAGCTTTCTCCCGGACATGATCAAAGTCCACATCTCCGCACACTTTTCCGTCCACCCGGTTGATTCCGACGTCGATCACAATCGCTCCGGGTTTGATCATTTCTTCCGTAACAAATCCGGGCTTTCCGACTGCTGCAACAAGAATGTCCGCCCGGCGGGTATGCTCTGCGAGATTCTTCGTACGGCTGTGGCATATTGTTACCGTACAGTTCTGCTGCAGCAGGAGCATCGCCATCGGTTTTCCGACAATATTGCTTCGCCCGATTACAACAGCTTCCTTCCCGGAAAGATCTTCACCGGTCGAACGGATCATATACAGCGCCCCCTTGGGGGTGCATGGCAGAACTCCTTTTGTTCCGTTCAGCAAATGACCTGCATTGATCAGATGAAACCCGTCCACATCCTTTTCCGGCAGAATTCTTGCCAGCGCGGCGTTTTCATCCAGATGATCCGGAAGCGGAAGCTGAACCAGAATTCCATGTATCGCAGGATCCCTGTTCAGCGATTCGATCTGGCTTTCCAGTTCTTCCTGTGTTGTTGTTTCGTTCATGCGGATCGTCCGGGAAATCATACCGGTTTCCTCACAGCCTTTTCCCTTGTTCCGGACGTAGATCTCGCTTGCCGGATCGTTGCCGACAAGGATCACCGCCAGGCCGGGAGTAATTCCTCTGGCTTTGAGCGCAGCAACCCGTTCCGATACTTCATTCCTGATCTGTGCTGACAGAACCTTTCCGTCCAGAATCTTTGCCGTCATGACTGTTTCTCCCTTTATCTGTTCTGAATTTCCTTCAGTCCGATCAGTGCCACGCCGACTGCGTTGTCTCCGCTCATTTCCGGCTGTCCGAAAACAATTTTCAGAGAACTGCGCCTTGCCGTAATTCGCTGCACAAGCATCAGACGGAACAGTGGCGAAGAGGCTACGCCTCCGGTAACCAGAGCACTGTAAAGTCCTGTCTTTTCCGCGCCGGCTGCAAGCATCCGTGCGGTCGACCGGGCCAGCACATCGTATATCTCGCGTGCCGTATCTTCCCGGTTAACCTTTCCTTCTTTGATCCATCGCTGCACCTGGCTTTCAGCGCCGCTGAAATGACAGGTCAGGTCGCCGTCACTCATACTGCAGCCAAGCAGCCCGCGGCTGTTTCCCTGCAGCGCCAGCATCTCCAGTTCCGGGCCGGCAGGAAAGCCGAGGCCCATCGCTACGCCGGCCCGGTCCACCAGCTGTCCGGCATGAAGATCGAGGCTGCCGCCGATCTGAGCAATTCCGACTCCATGAACTTCGAGCAGGTCTGTCGTTCCTCCGGACAGGTGCAGCGCCAGATAATTCTCCGCCCTGTCCAGTTCTGTACCGGCTTTTGCAGCAGCCAGATGTCCTCTCTGATGTGTCGTTCCGATAAAAGGCACCCCCAGCGCGGCGGCTGTCAGCCGTCCGAAGGAAGCGCCTGCCATAAATACCGGCATATAG
>CAMJTZ010000077.1 GCA_946408865.1 uncultured Clostridia bacterium | reverse complement strand
CGCCTTCGGAAAGAAGAAGAAAAACCTGTGCAGCAGCGACCTGCGGGAATTCATCACGGAGAACCGCCTGGACCTGAACCAGGACGGCGCATTCAATCCCCGGGCCATCTTCGGCAGCCGGCGGGATATGGACCACATCTACAACACGCCGCGGGCCTGGTTCATGGGCCGGTACCTGGCGCCGAGAACCTACAGATGGGACGGGCCGGAAGCGGATTTCACCCCGGAAAGCGACGATATTCCCTGGAGCCTGAAGCCGGAGCGGAAGGTGACGGCGGAGGATATCAAATACCTGCTGAGCGGGAACTATCAGGGAACGCCCTACAATCCCTACACCAGCCAGGACACGGGCATGCGGGGCAAATACCGCTCCATCGGCATCAACCGTACGGGCGTCACGACGATCTGCCAGATCCGTCCGTACGCACCGGAAAGCGTGAAGGGACTCGAGTGGGTCTGCTTCGGATCCACGACGTTTGACGCGATGGTGCCGGTCTACCCGAACGTGGCGAAGATGCCGGACTACCTGAGCAGGGTGACGGCGGACGCCTCCACGGACAATTTCTACTGGGCGAGCCGGCTGATCGGCGCGCTGGCGGATCCGCACTACGCCGCGCAGATCCAGCACATCAACCGCTACCAGGAAGCCATGGCCGCGCGGGGACGCAGGCTGGTTGCCGAATACGACAGGAAGATCGCCGAAACCGGCGACGCCGGTCTGGCGGAGGAGGCGAACCGGAAACTGTGCGAAATGGCGAGGGAAGAGACGACCAAGGCACTGAACAACGTGCTGCAGACTGCCAGCGAGAAGATGAAAAACGGATACAATCTGGCGGACAACTGAGACCGGGGGAAGAACGTGACGCAACATAAGAACCTGATGACAGAGGGGAACATCCGCCGGAAGATGCTGGGATTCGCGCTGCCGATCCTGGCGGGATACTTCTTCCAGCAGCTGTACAACACGGTGGACGCCCTGATCGTCGGCAACTATCTGGACGCGGACGCGCTGGCCGCGGTGACCTCCACCGGATCGATCACCTATCTGCTGGTAGGCTTTACGGCGGGATTCGCCACGGGAGCGGGGATCATCGTCGCCCGGCATATCGGCGCGGAGAACCCGGAGGAAACGGGGAAATCCGTGCACACCGCGGTGGCGCTGGGCCTTTTCCTGAGCGTGCTGCTTTCCGCGACAGGGGTGCTGCTGACGCCCGGGATCCTGCATCTGATGGGCACGCCGGAGAGCGTTTTTCCGCGCTCCTGCCGGTACCTGCAGATCTATTTCGCCGGATCCGCGGCGCTGGTGATGTACAACATGCTGGTCAGCATCCTGCAGGCCTCCGGGGAAAGCCGGTATCCGCTGCTGTGCCTGGTGGCCAGCTCGCTGACGAACATCCTGCTGGATATCGTGTTCATCTCCGTTTTCCACATGGACGTGGAAGGCGCGGCCATCGCGACGGTGATCTCCGAAGTGCTGAGCGCCGTGCTGGTGGCGGTGAAGCTGCTGCGCAGCAAAGAATCCATCCGCCTGCAGCCCCGGAGAATCCGGGTGGACCGGGGGAACCTGCGGTACATTATCCGCTACGGATTTCCGACGGCCATGCAGGGCTGCGTTATCGATCTGAGCAATATGCTGATCCAGAGCTACATCAATTCCTTCGGACGGGACGCCATGGCCGGCATCGGCGCGAGTCAGAAGGCCGAAGGATTCATGTTTCTGCCGGTGACCGCGTTCTCGATGGCACTGACCACCTTTGTCAGCCAGAACATGGGCGCAAAGAAAACAGACCGGGTGCGGGAGGGAACGCGGTTTGGCCTGCTGTGCACGGCGGGGCTGCTGCTCTGTTTCGGCGCGGTGGCATATTTCCTGGCGCCGAAGATCGTATCGCTGTTCAGCGGCGAGCCGGAAATTATCCGCTACGGCGCGGGACGGACGACGGTATGCGCTTTCTTCTACTGCCTTTGCGGATTTTCCCACACGGCTTCCGCGGTTATGCGCGGGCTGGGGAAACCGATGACGCCCATGCTGGTGATGCTGATCTGCTGGTGCGCGGTGCGCGTGCTGGTGCTGTTCACGGTAGGACAGGCGGTGCACGATATCCGGCTGATCTACTGGATCTATCCCTTCACATGGACGCTGTCGTCCATCGTATATTTCATCAGCTTCCGGAAACTGCACATTTTCAGGGGTGGCCGGGAGCCGGAGCCTATGTAAACTTTTGAAAATTCAGACTCACTGCTGCGAGGCTGAAAAAACCAGGCACAGGAGAGAAGTAAAAAAACTGCAAATCAGAAAGGAGACACAACATGTTTAACAGAAAGGAACAGGAATACGAACTTCGGATGCAGCATCTGAAAGAAAGTATGGACAAGCTTGCCGAAAAGAATAAAGGCATGGAAAAAGACCTGGAAAAAGCCCGGGCCAGGATTTCCGAGCTGGAGGAGAAACTTGCGCAGTCAGAACTGGAAACCCTGAAGCGGGAAGCCCAGGAAACGCTTGCCGAGTACAAGGGTCTGAAAGAGCTGTATCTCCGGAAAAACCAGGAATTTGACGGCAGCATGCAGACAAAGGAAGAAAATTACGCGAAGGAAGAAGTCCATGCGCGCCGTCAGTTCAATGACGAAATTGCGCAGCAGAAACAGGACACGGAGGAATATGTTTCCGAGACCGTCAATACCTTCAGCGAGACCTACAACTATTACCTGAATCAGATCAAAGTACTGATGGATGCGCTGGGCAAGGTGGCTTCCGCTACCGGAAAGCAGCTGTTTTCCGGTGAAGCGGTGGATCTGAAGACGGAATTCGGCTGCAGAATGGTCAACGAGCTGAAGCAGGAGACAGGCATGCTTCCTCACGAAGACGGCAACCGGATCCTGTTCGGCGCTCCGGAAGAAGAGGAAGAGAAAAAGGAAAAACTGAAGGAAGAAGAAGCAGACGCTGAAGCACCAAAGGACAAGCCGAAGAAAAAAGAGAAAACCAAAGAACCAAAGGACGAGCCGAAGGAAGAAGCAGACGCCGGAGAATCAAAGGACGAGCCGGCGGAGGAAGCGGAAGCCAAAGAGCCAAAGGACGAGCCGGAGGAAGAGGCGAAAGCCGAAGAGCCAATGGACGAGCCGAAGGAAGAAGACGCGCAGGAGCGGATGGAAGAAGAATGGGCCGCAGCCCTGGAGGCCCTGGAAATGGAACCAAAGAGCAAAAAGAAATCCATGAAAAAGTCCGGCGACAAAAAGAAAAAGAAAAAAAAGAAGAATGCAAAACCGGATGACAAAAGAAAAGAACTGTAACCGAAGTTCCGGGGAAAAAAGAAAAACGGGAGATCCTGCTTCACGTCCACAAAGGAGCAGGCTCCTTTTTTTGTATTCCGGTATTTCCGGGGGACGGAGTCAGACACCTCGGATTCAAATTGTATTTTTGGTGTTTTTCGTATTCTTTTTCCGGAATCATTGACGAAAAGACTGTCTGTGTATAAAGTATTATGACAAGCCTGCGGACGCCGGAATCAGCTCGGACAATATTTCAAGGCTGCAGTTTTCCATGAGGAAATCTATTGATTCCGGCAGTGAGGAGTAGATTCATGAGTTCCAAGATGATGTTTTATATCCTGAAGCGGATCCTGCTGGCGATCCTCACCATCTGGATCGTCATCACGGTGACGTTTTTTGTGATGCACGCGGTTCCCGGCGGGCCTTTTGTGGGTGAGAAGGCGATATCCAAAGAAGCTCAGGCGGCGCTGGAAGCAAAATACGGACTCGACAAACCTCTGATGGAGCAATACGGTACCTATCTGAAGGATGTGGTAACCCGGTTTGATTTCGGACCGTCGCTTAAACAACGGGGCCGGATGGTGGTTGATATCATCGGAGACGGAATGCGCACTTCTGCGCAGCTGGGTCTGATTGCGGCGTTCTTTGCGACCGTCATCGGTATCGTTTTGGGGGCGCTGGCTGCAATCCGCAGGAATACCGTGCTTGACAAGATTATCATGGTGCTGACGACTGCTTTTGTTTCCATGCCGTCTTTTATTATCGGTTCATTCCTTCTGATTATTTTTTCCGTACGGCTGGGGTGGGTTCCGGCCAACGGCGCAACGCAGGGAGGACTGATTCTGCCGATTATTACGCTGGCACTGTTCCCGATGAGTTATATTACGAGACTGACCCGCTCTTCCATGCTGGATGAACTGGGACAGGATTATATCCGGACTGCCCGGGCAAAGGGCGTTTCACGGGGGAAGATGATCTTTGGGCACGCGCTGAAAAACTCGCTGATTCCTGTCATCACCTACGTCGGCCCGATGCTGGCCTACATCGTAACCGGTTCCATGGTGGTCGAACAGATTTTTGCGATTCCGGGGATCGGACGTGCGTTTATTTCCAGTATCATCAACCGGGATTACACAATGATTATGGGGACGACAATCATCCTGGCTTCGCTGATTGTAATCATGAATCTCGTCAGCGATCTTCTGTACAAGGTTGCAGATCCCCGGATTGAATTTGAATGAGGAGGAAGCTGAAAAATGTTTGATGCACGTAAACCCTTCAGCCTTCAGCTGAATCCGAAAATGTTTGAGCCTGCGACAGAGGCGGAAAAGGCTTATATTTCCCGTATGCGGCCTTCCAGTACTTTTTTCCGGGACGGATGCCGCCGGCTGCTGAAAAACAAAGTGGCTACGCTGAGCCTGATTGTAATCATCCTGATTACCATTGCCGTTATTGTTGTGCCGATGTTCTGGCCATACTCCTATGATCAGATGCTTGGCGTCCGGCCGGGAAAACCTGTGGACAGCTCCTACAATAATCTGGCCCCGTTTACTTACGGAAAGACCGAAATGAAACGCATGGAAGATGGGGAGAAGATTTTCCCGCATGTGTTCGGGACAGATTCCCACGGCCGGGATTATTTTATCCGGGTGGTCTACGGAGCGAGGATTTCCCTGGCGGTCGGCTTCTTCGCGAGCCTGATTGTCCTTGTCATCGGAATGACAATCGGGTCGATTGCGGGATACTTCGGCGGGAAGGTGGATATTGCGATTATGCGGATCGTGGATATCATTTACTCCCTGCCGGATATGCTGGTTATTATTCTGCTGGCTGTTGTACTGGGGAAAACCCTGAACGTCGAGGGAACAATTCTGGAGAGGATCGGCTCCAATATTATTTCCATGTTTATTGTTTTCGGCCTGCTGTACTGGGTCAGTATGGCGCGGCTGATCCGGGGACAGATTCTGTCACTGCGCGAGCAGGAGTATGTTCTGTCAGCCCGGACGACAGGCGCAAAAGGCAGATGGATTATTCGCAAGCACCTGCTGCCGAACTGTATTTCCGTCATCATTATTTCCACGGCTCTGCAGATCCCGAACGCAATTTTTACGGAGAGCTTCCTTTCTTTCATGGGTCTGGGCGTCAACGCGCCGATGCCTTCTCTCGGATCCCTGGCATCAGACGCTCTGAGCGGCATCACAACCTATACATACCGGCTGGTGATCCCGGCAGTTGCGATCTGCCTGATCGTTCTGTCGCTGAACCTTTTCGGCGACGGTCTGCGGGATGCTTTTGATCCGAAACTGAATGCCTGAAACAGCGAGGCGCAGAAAAAATCGAAAGGTCAGATACTGATATGTCCTCAATTGATCTGAAAAAGGATGCTCCGGAGTACCGGGATGACGGGGAAAAACAGCCCCTGCTTGCGGTACGGGACCTGCACACTTCATTTTTTACCGACGCTGGCGAAGTGAAGGCGGTAGACGGGGTATCCTTTACGCTGGACCGCGGGAAGGTACTTGGGATTGTAGGTGAATCCGGTTCCGGAAAGTCCGTGACCGCCTATTCCATCATGCAGATTCTGGCACCTACCGGAAAGATTGTCAGCGGAAGTATCCGGCTGGACGGAAAGGAACTGGTCGGGCTCGATGAAAAAGAAATGCGGGCGGTCCGGGGAGACCGTATCTCCATCATCTTCCAGGATCCCATGACTTCTTTGAATCCGACCTATACAATCGGACATCAGCTGGAGGAAGCGATTGTCCTTCATACTGCCCGTGACAGAAAGCAGGCGAAGGACCGGGCGCTCGAGATGCTGAAGCTGGTCAACGTCAATGAACCTGAAAAGCGGCTGAAACAATATCCCTATGAGCTGTCAGGCGGAATGCGGCAGCGGGTCATGATCGCGATGGCGCTGGCATGTGAACCGGATATCCTGATCGCGGACGAACCGACAACCGCACTGGACGTGACGATTCAGGCGCAGATTCTGGAACTGATGCAGAGCCTGCAGAAACAGCTTGGCATGGCGATTATCATGATTACCCACGACCTGGGCGTGATTGCGCAGCTGTGTGATGAAGTGATTGTAATGTATGCGGGATCCGTCTGCGAACGCGGAACGGCAGACGCAATCTTCTACCATCCCGCACATGAATATACAAAAGGACTGATGAGGTCGATTCCACGGGACGACAATAACGGCATGCGGCTTCAGCCGATTACGGGCACCCCGATTGATCTGCTGAACATGCCTGCCGGATGTCCCTTCGCGCCAAGATGCGACCATGCGCTGAAAGTCTGCCTGACCCGGCGCGCGGAAGAAATGTGGGTTGGGGAGGATCATATTTCCCGCTGCTGGATCAATGTGAAAAACCTGGTGGATCAGGGAATCGTTACACTGGAAGGGGGGAAAGCGGATGAGTGAAAACAGGGTACTGCTTGAGGTGCAGGATCTGAAACAGTATTTTGACGTCAACACCGGCTTTTTCCGCTCGAAACCCCTGAAAGCAGTTGACGGCGTTTCCTTTTCTATCCGAAAGGGTGAAACGCTCGGCCTGGTTGGAGAATCCGGATGCGGGAAGACAACGGTCGGCCGTTCGATTCTCCATCTGTATAAGCCCACAGGCGGAAAAGTGATCTATGACGGAACGGAAATCGACAGCAAGAGCAGTTTGCGGGAATTCCGCAAAAAAGCCACAATGGTTTTTCAGGATCCGTATTCTTCCCTGAATCCGCGGATGACCGTGACGGATATTGTTGCGGAGCCGCTGGATGTTCATCATCTGTATGGGACAAAAAAGGAACGGAACGAACGGGTGCTGGAACTTCTCAAATATGTGGGACTGAACAGCGAGCATGCTTCCAGATATGCTCATGAGTTTTCAGGCGGGCAGCGGCAGCGGATCGGCATAGCCCGCGCACTGGCCGTGAATCCTGAATTCATTGTATGCGATGAACCGGTTTCAGCCCTGGATGTTTCGATACAGGCTCAGGTTATCAATATGTTTGAGGATCTGCAGGATCAGTTAAAGCTGACCTATCTCTTCATAGCCCATGATCTGCTGGTGGTCCGGCATATCTCCAACCGGATTGCTGTCATGTATCTGGGTAAAATGGTCGAGATTGCAGATGCCGAAGAGATTTATCACCATCCGCTTCATCCCTACTCACGTTCTCTGCTCAGCGCAGTTCCGCTGCCGGATCCCCGGAAGGCCAGAGAAAACAAGCGGATTGTTCTGACGGGAGATATCCCCAGTCCGCTGAACGCACCTTCCGGATGCCCTTTCAGAACACGCTGCCCATATGCATCGGAACAGTGCGCTGAAAGCATGCCTGAACTGCGCGAGGCTGAAAGCGGACACTTTGTGGCATGCCACCGGCTTAACGAAATCGGATAAGGCCGCTTATCAGGTTCATTCATGCGGAAAACCGCATTGATGAAATATTATTTTAGGAGGTATACCCATGAAAAAGTTTGCTGCGTTGCTGCTGGCAGTGCTGCTGGCACTGTCCTGCGTCCTGGCTGCTTCCGCAGAAGAAGCCAAGACATCCATCAACGTCTGCATCGCTTCCGAGCCGGACACTCTGGATCCCGCTCTGAACTCCGCTGTAGACGGCGCTACCATGATCGCGCATCTGTTTGCCGGTCTGTCCACCTGGGCACAGGATGAAAACGGTGCGCTGGTGATTGTTCCTGCCTGTGCGACCGAACTGCCCGCTGCCGTGATCAACGAAGACGGCACTGCCACCTATACCTACACGCTGGTGGACGGCCTGAAATGGTCTGACGGCAAGGATCTGACCGCCAAGGATTTTGAGTTCGCCTGGAAGCGTGCCTCTTCTGAAGCGCTGGGCGCCGACTATGGCTATATGTTCGAAGTAGTGAAAGGCTACCCGAACGATCTGGCTGTGGAAGCAACGGACGACAAGACGCTGGTGGTGACGCTGAACAATGATGTGTCCTACTGGAACGAACTGCTTGCTTTCCCGTCCTTCCTGCCTGTCCGTGAAGACGTTGTGGCCAGCGAATCCTGGGCTACCGATCCGAAAACCTATGTCTGCAACGGCCCCTACACGATGACCAAATGGGATCACAATTCCCTGATTACACTGACCAAGAA